>JBDHXS010000114.1:0-13191 GCA_039810845.1 Runella sp.
CAACAGCTTTGTTGAAATTAACAGTAGAATCGTTAATGTACGGAAAACGACTTTTGCCCGTGGCACGAGGGTCGTAATAAACCACGCGATTGGTTTCGGATAGTTTTTTGACGAGGTCTTTTAAATAAGCGGACGAATTTCCCACGTCACTTACCACCAAAACAGGACTACCGCTACCGACGATTTTGAAGTACAAATTGGCCCCGCTATTACAAATAGCCCAGCCTTCACTTTGGGCTTTTGTGATAACCGAAGTCAATAAAAATAGGGAAATAAGGAGTAAATTTTTTCTCATTCGGTTGCTTGAAATTCCCGTTATCCGTTAACGGTTATCTGCGATTGATTCGCTGCTACGGTTATTAGAAAACCCATATCATTCGCTGCATGAAGCATAAATGAGTTCACAAAACGGATTAACGGATAACTAATAACCGATAACTATTAACGAATCACTGATTCAATTCACTAATTTTCTGATAAATCATTACTTGGTTGGAAGCTACTTTGGCAAAACCTCTTACATCATCGCCCGTCCAAGCATTGTTCATTTCGCCATAACTACCAAATACTGGCGACATTAAGTCATATTTTGACTCAATTCCTTCGATATGGTAACGATAAGGAGCCAAATAAATATGTACTTGCCCTGACACATGGGCTTGTGTATCGGTCAAAAACGTCTCGATGTTACGCATTACAGGCTCCATAAATTGGCCTTTGTGCAACAAACTGCCGTACCAGTTAGATAATTGCTCTTTCCAGTACAATTGCTGCTCGCTCAATACATGTTTTTCGAGTGTATGGTGTGCTTTGATAATCACCAATGGCGCGGCGGCTTCAAATCCTACGCGACCTTTGATACCAATAATGGTGTCTCCCACGTGAATATCGCGGCCAATTCCAAACGGTGCGGCAATCTCTGACAGCTTTTGGATGATTGTTACTGCATCCATTTCGATTCCGTTCAACGACGACAACTCTCCTTTGCTGAAGCCCAAAGTTACTCGTTCGGGTTCGGTTTTACTTACCTGCGTTGGAAACGAACTTTCGGGTAGGTACTTGTCTGAAGTAAGGGTTTCTTTGCCGCCCACCGACGTCCCCCACAGTCCTTTATTGATAGAATAAGCAGCTTTGTGCCATTCTTGATGTACACCTTTTGATTTCAAATAGTCAATTTCTGCTTCACGCGATAGGCGCAAGTCACGAATCGGAGTAATGATTTCGGCTTCTGGCATGATAATACGGAATGCCATGTCAAACCGTACCTGATCATTTCCTGCTCCTGTACTTCCGTGAGCTATGGCCTGTGCATCAATTTTTTTGGCAAATTCAGCAGCCGCAATGGCCTGAAAAATACGCTCCGCACTTACTGACAATGGATACGTATTGTTTTTCAGGATATTACCAAATATTAAATATTTGATACATTGATTATAATAATCATCCGTTTTGGAAATAGTGGCATGCGCTTTGACTCCAAGTGAGTATGCGCGTGCTTCGATAGCTTTCAAATCTTCTGCCGAAAATCCACCTGTATCTACTAACACAGAGTGTATTTCATAGCCGAGATCTTCTGACAGATACTTGACACAAAAAGAGGTATCCAAACCCCCACTGAACGCTAAGACAACTTTCTTTTTTTCAGACATGGATGGTAAATACAGTTAATCGTTACTAATTATGGTTAACGGTTAACGGTTAACGGTTAACGGTTAACTTTAAGGTTTGAGTGCAAAGTTAGGAGAATAAAGGCAAGGTTACTAAAAAAATAAACCCGCCAGGTATTCAAGACCTAGCGGGTTTAAAAATAGGAGCTAACAGAATTACACTAACTCTAATTCCTTCTGGCGATTGCGAGCCTTAGCTTCACGAATTTCGCGACGCAGTAAAATACGTTGTTTAATACGCATCCAACGCTCGTAGAGTTTCGATTCTTTCAAAAAGTTCCAAGGTGCTTTTTTTTCTGCTTTTTGAGCAGCATTAGCGTCGTACATCATACCTGTACAAAGGCAGTTTTTGCGATTTGTACGGGTCAATACATCATAATTTACGCAGCTAGAGCAGCCTTTCCAGAAGGCATCATCGGCTGGTAGTTCACTGAAAGTCACAGGCTCATATCCCAAGTCCGAGTTGATTTTCATCACGGCAAGGCTGGTCGTAATACCAATAATTTTAGCCTCTGGATATTTAGTACGCGAAAGTTCAAAGGCTTTTCTTTTGATAGCTTTAGCAATTCCGCTTTTGCGGTGGTCGGGGTGTACAATTAAACCAGAGTTGGCTACAAATTTGCCATGCTCCCAAGTTTCGATGTAACAAAACCCCACCCAGTCGCCCAAGAGTGTTGTTGCAATAATGGCTTTTCCTTCAGCCATTTTTTCACGAATATACACAGGGGAGCGTTTGGCAATCCCTGTTCCACGTTGTTTGGCACTTTCTTCCATCTCTTTACAGATGGTTTCGGCGAGGTCAAAATGTTTTTCTTCGGCTGTTTCTACAATGTATTGGTCAGATACGATTTCGATGTTTGACATTGTCGTTTAGTCAGGATTGAATCCTCTGCGGAGACAAATAATCCGCTTTGGTGTTGATAAATAAATGATTTTTGGGAAAATTGACGAGGGAAGCTTACCGCATGGGCAAACAATTATCATTGTGTCCTTTCGGACCTACAAAAAAATGGCGTAATGTGCGCGCAGCGAGTATGTGAAAGACAATGAGCCACTTTTGTATTTGGTTTTTGAAAAAAACGTGACAAATATCGGTTAAATTGTGCAAGTAATGCAAAGAAATAACGAATTATTTTTAACGATGGTTCATATCAAGATAAATACAGTAATACTTAAAAACCTAAACTAAATTTTAAAACCTGTATTACAACAAATTAGTTTATTCGTCGGTTTTGCTTTATTAGTTAAACATCTATTTTCTATATTAACCATTAACATGAAATTACTTTTTAGGTTCAAGCCCTCGCGTTTATTGAACACCTATTTGTTGGTGGCTGTGCTGATAAATTCGGCCATAGCTCAAACTCCCTCAACAGCCCCCGAAGAAAATCGTTTCACCAAAAACGTTTTACTCGAAAAATTGGACGAACCTACGGAGTTGGTGGTATTAGAAGATCATCGGGTTTTGTTTACCGAACGTAAAGGAAAAGTAAAACTTTATAACCCCAAAAAACCTAATACCTACAAAGTAGTGGCTAATATCCCTGTATATATCCAGCAAGAGTATGGCCTGATGGGTATCAATGTAGATCCTGATTTTAAGCAGAATAAGTGGGTTTATTTATACTACTCGCCCGTGTCGTCGGAGGCTGATACCGCACAACGACTCGTCAGAATGAAATATGATACCGAGCGAGATACCTTGTTGGTAAATACTGAGCAAATATTGCTTAGGGTTCCCGTCAAGCGTACTGATTGCTGCCACACAGGTGGCTCTATTGCTTGGGATAAGCAAGGAAATCTATACCTTTCTACTGGTGACGACATCAATCCTTTTGGTAATGACGGCTACGGTGCTCTCGACGGTCGCCCTGGCAGGGCAGGTTGGGATGGGCGTTCGACCTCTTCTAACACCAACGACCTGCGCGGAAAAGTGCTTCGTATCAAGCCTCGCCCCGAAGGAGGATATGACATTCCAGCGGGAAATCTATTTCAAGCCCCCCCTGCCCCCAATGGAGGAGCAAAAGGTTGGTCAGCTTTCAATCCTCCACCATCAGGAGACGGGGGACGAACACGTCCCGAAATTTATACGATGGGAACACGTAACCCTTATCGTATTTCGATTGACCAACGCACAAACTATTTATATTGGGGTGATGTAGGTCCTGATGCAGGCAATGATAGCCCTACGCGTGGTTCACGAGGATATGATGAAGTTAACCAAGCACGAAAAGCTGGCTATTTTGGTTATCCGCTTTTTATAGGGGATAATAGACCTTATAATCGTTATGACATGGGTACCAAAGTATCAGGCGAACGTTTTGATCCTTTAAAACCCATCAACGATTCGCCACACAACACTGGTCTTACCGAATTACCTCCTGCGCAAAAGGCTTTCATTTTTTATCCTTATGCCGACTCACCTGAGTTTGGACCTATTGTGGGCAAAGGCGGACGCAATGCGATGGCTGGCCCCGTTTATTATTATGATGACTATCCAGAAACGGACGTAAAATTTCCCCGTCACTATGACGGTAAGTTGTTTGCTTATGAGTGGATTCGCGATTGGATTCACCCTGTAACAATGACCAAAGACGGCGATTTTGTGAGTATGGAAGAGTTTATGCCCAACACCAAGTTCAGCCACCCGATTGATATGCAGTTTGCTGTTGACGGGTCTTTGTACGTGATGGAATATGGAAACACATGGTTCGCTCAAAATGATGATTCTCGTTTATCACGCATTACTTACAATGCTGGCAACCGTAAGCCAGTAGCCGCTGCCACTGTCAACAAAAAGGCGGGGGCTGCTCCTCTGAAAAGCGTTTTTTCGTCAAAAGGCTCCGTAGATTATGACGGTGACGCACTTACTTATGAATGGACTTTTGGCAAAGGTCTGCCCAAAAGTTCACTTGCTAATCCCACCTTTACCTATACTAAACCAGGTACTTACACAGTGACGCTGAAAGTAACGGATGCCAAAGGAAATTCTTCCACGAGTAACGTAGAGGTGAAAGTAGGTAACGAACCACCAAAAGTCGAAGTAGCCATAGCGGGAAATAAATCTTTTTATTGGGAAAACAAACCCGTTAATTACGAGGTCAAAGTAGCCGACAAAGAAGACGGAAGTTTGGCTAACAAAAAAATCAATCCCGAAGATGTGACGGTAACGATTGACTATTTGGAAGGTTTTGATAAAACTATTTTGGCCCAAGGCCACCAAGCAAACTTAGGTTTTGCCACTGGCAAACGCCTTATGGATCTTTCGGATTGCAAGGCTTGCCACGATATAGATAAAAAGTCTATTGGGCCATCTTATCGTCAAGTTGCAAAAAAATACAAAGGCGAGCGTGATATTGAGAGCAGATTGGCCGATAAAATCATCGAAGGCGGTGGTGGTGTGTGGGGCGAACAAGCCATGAGTGCGCATCCACAAATCAAAAAAGAAGAAGCTAAAGACATTGTAAAGTATATTATGTCGTTGGCCAACGAAAAAGGCCCTGATAAAAAACCAGTGAAAGGAGAGTATGTCACTACTGCTAAACAAAAAGAAGGCTCCTATATTTTTACCGCAAGCTATACCGATAAAGGTAATGCTGTAGTAGGTCCACAAACTTCAACAAACACAGTTGCTTTACGCCCTGCTAAAGTAAAGGCGGTACAAAACGACGAAGTCAAGGATGCAACTAAGGTAGAATTACCTTCAAAGTCAGAAGTATTAGCTCCTGTAAAAAATGGTAGTTATGCCCTCTATAGAGACATTGATTTAACTGACATCACTACCGTCTCTTTTATGGTTTATGCCACACCTGAACGTACTGTTGGTGGTAAAATTGAAGTACGACTCGACAGCCCTACAGGAGCCCTAATTGGAGAGGTAGAAGTTCCCAATAACAAAATAGGGGTTCTCAATACATCGCTTCGCCGCCCTGATGAAAAGCTCCACAACTTATATCTTGTGTTTACTACCACCCAGGCCGTTCCTGATAATCAAGGGCTGTTTGGCGTAGAATGGATACAGTTCAACTCCAACGGCGTAGTAAATACAGGTAAATAAGTAGGCCAAGATTTTTGTAACAATGTTTAAAAAGCCGTTTCACCGCGGCTTTTTTGTTTGACCGTAAACTCAAAAATGGTAGATTCTCTAACATAATCCGTTCTTTTTTTCGTTTACTGAAAAAATCATACAATATGAAACACGTCCTTTACTGCTTTGTTGCTTTTCTGATAAGCACAACACTTGTTGCTCAAACTGCCCATATTACTCTTAAAACGCCCGTTGGTAGCAATTTTATGTTGTCTTTGGCAACCGAACAAGTACGCCACCACGAAGCTCCTTCCATTGGTTTGACAGATATGGAATTTCTGAATATTGGTTATTTTGATGATACAACCAAGCAATGGGCAATGACGGAATTTGAGTTGAAAGAACCCCAAATCGTGCGTCTGAATATTATTTCTAAAGTACAGGCGTATGTAGCCAATTCACGTCCCCAACAAAGGTCGAATTATGTGCTATTTATTAGCCCTAACGATAAACTTACAATTACCATCAACCCTGATAAGTCCCTTACTTTTGCAGGAACTAATGCCGTTTACCAAGAAGTATTGCGTGATTATTTTAGAGATAATTTGTACGAATATTTGCCTTTATTTGGTTACAATCCCACCAAAATAGATAATAGTAGTATCTTACCTAAAGTAGATAGCTTACAACGTGTACGTCAACAGCGCCTACAAACCTTGAAGAGCCAGCAGCCTGTCAATGAGGCATTTGAGGCGTATCTCTCCGCTACCACCAATACAGAAGCTTATTTGATGAAATTGATTGTAGCAGATAAAAAGATCCGTGAAAGCCAGGGAGTTCAATTGAAGCCAGAACAACGGAGAGAAATTGAAAATTTCACCCTCCAAAACTTTAAAATTTTGCCCGATGCGGCTCTAATGAGTGAGCCTTACCGCAGAGAATTGCGTAATCTTATTCAAATCCCTGTTATCCAAAAATATCCCACCGATTCGGCCAAACGATATGTACTCAGTGGTGAAGCAGTACAGTATGCTTATCAGTTGAGTGATGAAAAACTTCGCGCTTATCCTCGTCAACGAGAATATTTACTTACTCATTGGCTTGATTATGCTACTACTTTTCGTAGCGATATGACTGCTGCTCGTACTTTATTAGAAAATTATGAAAGAACATACCCGTCATCCGAATTAATCCCTTATTTCAAACGGACGATTGTGGCGAAAGAAGGAATGTATGTAGCTCAACCCGCCCCTAATTTTACGTTTAAAAATCAAGAAGGTAAAGACGTGTCTTTGAGTAGTTTAAAAGGCAAGCCTGTATGTGTTGCATTTTGTTTTAATCTAAAACAGCATGAATTAATTTTTAAGCCGTTAGAAGAAGCTTACCGCGACCGAATGACCTTTGTTTATCTAAACGTGACACCTAATACTCCGTTTGCAGATTGGCAATCTACTGTTCAAAGCCGCCCAGGAGTAGTACACTTGTGGACTTCAGACGAAGACGCCCAAAAACTTAAAGATACCTACGCCACCACGATGCGCTATCCATTTGTTTTAATTGACTCTCAGGGAAAAATAGTAGAACGTTGGATTCCGCAAGAATTTCCTGACAATAAAACATTGCAGGAGGAGTTGAAGGGATTGATAAGAAAATAAACTGCTATTTTTTATCTAATTACTTCAGCATCCGCCAACCAGCCATACGTATTAATTGGTTGCGGAAGTGCGTCAGGAGTAAGTTGAAGGTACATTAAGTGAAGGTGTGTACCTGAGCGACGTTTGGCAGCGTTTAGCCCTGTACGGCCTACTTCCGCAATTTTTTGCCCAGCTACTATTTCATCGCCTACTTCCACCATTACTTTGCTATGGTGAGCGTAATAAAACAAACCATCTAAACAAGGGTCGTAAATCCACACAAAATTGCCACCACGATAAGTACTTTCAGGAGTCCAGTTGGTTTCGGTGGCTACTACCACCCCAGGGCGCATAGCCAATACATCTACAGGCAAGTCGGTTTGGTCATCTACGCTATCTTGATTACGATCATAGATAAAAATATCATGGGCAGGGTGGCTTCCTTGTACAGAGTGGTCAAACAGATTGAACCCACGGGGACGAAAGCCAAAGCCATTGCCGCCAATATGCTCTTCATTGTAGTCTTTTAGTGGAAATACATATCGAATCGAATCATTGCAGTTTTTTTGACGATAGGGTTCAGTCACATCGCGAAGTTCTCGAAAAATTCCCTGAAATCGCATTTGTGCCGAATCTGGCGTTAGGGTTTGTTCACGAATTTGGGTGTTCAGCTGTTGAAACGCCTGCCCCAGTGTTATCATTTGTTCGCGAGGAGCATCTGAACGTGCTGCAATCAAACCTAAAAGTAAGATGGCTATTCGGTAAATTTTTTGCATAACTACTGTACTTCGGTAGTGGGTTTTAACGACTCAATTTCTACAATTTTACGCTCTAATTCACCTATAATACTGATTCAGAATAAGCATGACGTAACTATAGTTCTATAATAGCATGAATATCAACACTTTGGGTAATTAAAAGTCGTACTTTGAAAATCAGAATTAGTATAAATTTACGGCAAAATCATTTTTTTTTCAAAAACTCTTTCATCATTGCCCACTCCCTTCCTGGCGCGTCAGCTTTAAAGGTTTCAAGACAGCCACGATCTTGAAGGGTGATGTAGCAAGTTCGGCCTTTTTTGCCACCAAAACAAATATTGGAGACACTTTTGCCTTTTGTTGTAATCGTTTTTATAACTTTTCCTGCGGGGGAGACTACGGCTACTTCGCCTTTTCCGTGACGAGTAATATAGAGATTACCTTTGTTATCGCAGCGCATTCCGTCCATGCCGCCGTCATTGAATTTAATCAAAAGGCGTTTGTTAGAAATGGTTCCGTCAGTTGCTAAATCAAAGGCCCAAACGTTGAGCTGAACGCTTTCATTTACATATAAAGTTTTTTCATCTGGGCTAACTTCGATTCCATTGGTGGTTCCCATATTAGGTGCAATGATTCGGGCTTTCCCCGCAGGTGAAATGTGCCAAAGCTGCCCTGTTCCTTCTTTCCAATTGGGATCAGAGCAGAAAATATGCCCAGAGCGGGTAATTGCCAAATCATTGGGTTGATTCATACTCGGCTCATTGCAATACACACTCACTTGTTTGGTCGTTAAGTCCACTTTTAAAACATTGTGCCCAGTGAAATCAGCCACGTAAAATGTATTAGGACTACCAAAGCGGATGCCATTGCCCGTACTTCCTTTGGGGAGCGTCAGAAAAATACTGGCTTTGTTGCGGCGAGGAATCTCGGCAATGGTTCCATCCATGGCATAATTAACAGCATATATATTGCCTTCGGCATCTACTGAAGGGCCTTCGCAGTTTTTGGTAAACTCATGTTCTGGCGTAAAATCAGAAGTTTGGGCTTGAGATACAAAAGAAAGAAAGAGTAGCCCAAAAAGGTATAAAGAAAAATAGGAGAAACGCATCGTAGTAAGGGGGTTGGTTGAGAGGTGTAAAGATTGGGATTTGATTGAAAATAAAAAAACTTTCCAAGTTAGGAAAACCTGAAAAGTTTAGTTTAAATCTTAGAAATGAGGTCAGTTTCTGACCTAAATCTTAGTTGTTCACTTTTAGTACTTCCTCCAGTTTCTTTTCTAATGCTTCGCCTCGCAAGTTTTTGGCAATTACTTTGCCGTCTTTATCCAATAAAAATGTAGCAGGAATTCCATTGACTCCGTAGGTTTGAGCCGCAGCCGACTGCCAATATTTCAAATCAGAAACGTGACTCGGCCAAGTCAAACCATCTTTCTCGATGGCTTTCACCCAAGCATTTTTATCTTTATCCAACGACACGCTGTAAATCTCAAATCCTTTATCTTTGAAACGATTATACACCCGCACCACATTAGGGTTCTCTTGACGACATGGCCCACACCAAGAAGCCCAAAAGTCAATTAACACAATTTTTCCACGTAGTGAGGAAAGACTAACGGGTTTGTCCAGTGTGCTATTAAGGGTGATTTCAGGTGCCTCATCTCCAATTTGAATTCCTCGTATTCTTTTTGCATTTCCTACAAATACTTGTGCTTGTTTCATGGTAGGGCGTTCTTTTTCAAAACGTTTTGCCAACGCATCAATAGTAGCAAATTCTACTTCGGGATTCAAAAAATTGGTAGCAAACAATGCCGCCAATGACGTGCCCATTTCAGGTATCATTGTCTTTACTTTAGCTGTAAACTCTTTGCCAGCTGCTTCAAAATCTTGTTGAATCTGGGCAATTTTCTTACTATCTTTTTTCTGTTCTGCTTGGGCGTATTCTTCCTGCCATTTGAGGGATTTCTCATTCATTACTTTGTACATCCCAATCAACTGTTGGTAGTAATCATTATTTTTTGAGCCTTTTACCACGGCATTGCCTTTTTCTGTTCCATCGGCTACAATATCAATAGCCTCACCACCCTCAATCAACACAATCACGCGTTGCGCTCTGGCTAAATTGACCTGATATACAGTGCCTTCATCGAGTTCTTTGCGCTTAAATGTAAAGCGTTTATCATTGCCTACAAGGGTCGAATCCACGACAATGAGTGGCTGAGTACCGGCTATTTCGAGGTAGATTTTATCATTAAGCTGCAGGTTTTTGGCCGTACCCGAAATTGTAAACTCTTTTGGTGTACTTTGGGCAAAAAGCGAAATGCTCGTAAGCAAGGCAACAGCAGTCAGTAGTTTTTTCATTGTTATGCGAATGTTTGCCCATTTTAAACGAAAATAGGGCGGGTTTGTTGTGTGATATACAAAGGTACAAAAAACAAAAATGCTGCCGGTTATTTTCATCTAACATCATTTTTGTTCTTGTTATAGCTACTGCCTAAAGCTGCCTCTTTTCTCACTTCCCTGCCAAATGCTGATTGCGGTATTCGATGGGAGTGCAGCCTTTGATTTGACGGAACTGGCGGGCGATATTTTTGCTATCGGTCAGACCCATGTCCAAGGCAATCTCAAAGACTGTCATATCGGTTTCGATGAGTTTTTGGGTAAATTTCTCAATGCGGAGGTTAAAAATATATTTGTAAATGGGATAGCCCGTAATGTCCTGAAAACGTTGTTCTAAGGCGCGCCGCGACAATGGCACTTGCTTTACAACATCCTCCACTTGTAGATTTTTGTCAATATTTTGGTGAATAAATTTTAGTGAAGAAGCAATATATTGATCATTTGTAGCATAAATATCGGTGGACTGGCGTGTCACTACCTGCGTAGGCTTGACAAAAATATCGTAAAAATCAGTCGTACCGTGTTCTATCATGTGGTGCAATAACTTTGCTGCGTCGTATCCCCCTTTTTCGGTATCTTGCCCAATGCTTGACAGCGGCGGGTCAGAAAATTCACAAATCATTTCGTCGTTGTCCACACCCAACACCGCTACATGTTCGGGAATGCGGATGTTAGACTGCCGACAGGCTTCGGTGATGTGTTGGCCTTGGTTGTCGTCGCAGGCCATGAGGGCAATGGGCTTGGGCAACGACTTGAGCCACTGACTTAGCGGACTGGGTTTATAGTACCACAACTCACTCGACCTCGACATAATGTGCTCAAAATAATGCACCTGATACCCCGCTTTCTTGACGCGATCTTCAAAGCCATCGGCGCGCTCGCGTGACCAAACAATGTCTTTGAAACCGTAAAAAGCGAAGTTTTTGAAGCCTTTTCGCAGAAAATACTCAGCCCCCATTTTGCCCGCTTCGTAGTGGTCGCCTGTGATATTGGGGATTTCTTTGAAGCGCTCTTTGAAGTCTTGGGCAATCACAGGAATGCCTGCTTCCACGATTTTGGAAATCTTCGGATCATTATATAATTGACCAATGATACCATCCGCTTCCCATTCCAAAGCCCATTCCAAAATCCCGTCAATCCCAATGGTTTCGCGTTGAAACAACGGCATCCGGCAAAAAATCCAAGGGCCATGCTCTTTGGAATATTTGGCAATTCATTTCAATAGCCCTTTACTGTACTCTTCGGCAAAGTCAATGAGAAGAATAATTTTGTACATAATATCTTTCGGAAAAGCACTGGCGAAGAAGAGGATAAAAAGTACAAAGGCTGACGAAAGTTGAAGATAATACAACTGTTCAGCTATATCCGTTACCCCCCGCGTAGAAGGCAATTTTTTACCAATACAAAATTTTACCGCGCTTACTTTACGACAAATAAGGTTGGGTTTTCTTGCTTTATGAAATAATGTATTTTATTTAATTTCTTAATAACTTGTATGTTAGGTAGAGATTTTAGTTTTTTAGTAAGCTCTTTATCCGACATATTAAGTTGTACTTTTTCAAGAATTTGCTTTGGTGTAAGTGTTTGTTTTGCAAGTAAAATAACTACTTCCTCTATTCCATTCTTTTCAGAAGTTGCATTCAATTCTTGTACAGTTTGAGCAACTTCCGTATCTATTAAATTTCCTTCAAAATCAACCGACGTTGCTCCTTTCTCTATCAAGATACGATTTGCATTTTTTTCTCCTTTGTTGGGTTTGCGAACCAAGATTTCTCTCCCTTTTTTTAACCCGTCTATCACACCTGCCCAGGTACCACCACTTTCAGAAGATTGTGCCACAAAAATCTCACCTGCCAAAGCATAAATAATGGGATTGCGTGCCATAGCTAAACCTGCACTCCAAACAGCTTTGGGGTGAAAGGTACTTACCACCAATACATCACCATGCATAATTTCTTTGTAATATTTTTTGATACCCGAACCAAAAGTCATAATGCCTTGCGGAAGCACAATAATACTTTGGCCTTTGTATTGAATGGCACTATCTAAGGCTTGTTTATCCACTCCTTTGGCAAAACCACTTACTACTACCTTATATTGTTCCGAAGCCTTTTTTGCTATATTATCTGTAAATTGTAAAGAAATTTCGTCTGCATCACGGCTACCCACTATGGCAATGCTATTTTCTTGCATAATTTGTTTATTGCCTTTCACATACAAAATGGTTGGAGCTTTGATTTTTAAATTGCTTTTTAATGTTTTGGAGTATTCTGATGAATTGATTGGCACAACTTCAAAACCTTGCGAAAGTAAATCTTCTGCTAAAAAGGCATTATTGGGCAATTCTGATTTAGCATTTTGTAAATCCAACATATCTGCATCAGACAAAGCAAACTTATTTTTCCATTCATTTTCAGCATGGAAAAAAGTTTCTAAACTCATTTGGTTGTCATGAACAATTTTCACCACCAAACGATTGATTTTCTCTGTTCCCCACTTGGACAAGTGAGCCAAAGTAATCCAATAAGGTATTTCGGTATGTTGTTTCATAAATCTCCGCCTACAGTTTTAGCAATAACTAAGGGTGCTACTTTCACAGCCCCTAATTTTGACAAATACTTTCCAATTTCTTTGATAGTTGCCCCACTATCGTAAATATCATCAATCAACAAAACGCTTTTTCCTACGATTTCGTTTGTGTTTTCGAGT
>JBDHXS010000115.1:0-13173 GCA_039810845.1 Runella sp.
AGAAATTGTGTGCCCTAAAACAGGAATAGATGCTCCCATCATAGCGCCTAGCCCCATACCCGACAACCGGATAAAATCCCTTCTTTTCATACTTGGTTTAGTTTATTGATGATTAGGCTTGCGGTTGCTCAAAAATAGAAAAAAATCAAACTACCGCTCGTTTTCAGCGACAAATTTGCTTTTTTAAGCGACTTCCAAAGATTTCTGGCTTCAAATGGCCTATTACTAAAAGGATATATTGTTTTTCAGCAGAAATATTGCTTTCAATACTTTATGTAAAGCCACGTTTATTCCCAAAAAAGCGTAATCACTCATACCGATTAAAATTGTACTTTTATCCCATAAATCCTTTGCTTCTTTATGACACCTATATCTACTTTTCGCTTTTGTCAAGGCTTGGTTCTTGTCAGAGTAGTTATGTTTGCTGCTTTTTCCTTGCTTAGTATCTCAAGTTATGGACAATCTTTGCCAAAGGAGTTTTATTTCTCTGTCGATAAACACATTTTACACATTGGCGGAAAACCTTCGACGGGGTTTTATGATGAAGGAGTGATTCAGCAAATAAATCTACAATTTGCACAGGGAAATTATTGGACACAGCTGACCAATAACTATGCTTCTAAAACTGACTTGGCGGCTACCATGACCGTAAATGGGGTAAAGTATAATAACGTGGGGGTACGGTTTAAAGGTCAAACGTCGTATCAGGGGGCTCGTAATGCCGATAAAAAATCGTTTAACCTTTCAACGGATTTCGTAAACCCAGATCAGAAAGTAGGGGGCTATAAAACGTTCAACCTCAACAACTCATATCAAGATGCTTCTTTTATGCGGGAGGTGTTTTATTACCACCAAATTCGCCGCCATACGCCGGCTGCCAAAGCCAGTTTTGTGCATCTGTACATCAATGGTCAGGATTGGGGACTCTATCAAAGTATTCAACAACTCAACAAAGATTTTTTGAAAGAGTGGTTTTTGTCTAACGATGGATCCAATTGGCGAGCAGAATCCCCCACAGGAACAGGGATGGGAATGGGGGGAGGTTTCGGAAACGGCACTTCAGCCCTCAATTATTTTACGGATGATACCACCACTTACCAAAAGTATTATACCCTCAAAAGCTCTGACCAAAAACAACCTTGGAAAGATTTACCCGCCTTGTGCCGCCTTCTCAACAAAACCGAACTGGATAAATTGGAAGAAACAGTAGCTCAATACTTAGACATAGATCGCACACTATGGCATATTGCAAGTGAAGTCTTGTTCTCAGACGACGATAGCTACATTCACAAAGGTGGCATGGATTATTATTTGTACCAAGATGCCGAAACGGGTCGTTTTATGACCATGGACTACGATGGAAATAGTGTTATGAGTACTTCAAATGCGACTTGGAGTCCTTTTTATAACGAAACCAAAGTCAATTTTCCAGTCATGAATCGCTTATTTGCTGTTCCTACGATGCGACAACGCTATTTGGCTCATCTGCGTACACTTATTAATGAGACTTTCGACGAGAAAGCAACAAATGCGACCATTGATAAATATGCGTCTTTCATTGATAGTCTCGTGTTGAAAGATCCCAAGAAAATGACGAGTTATGCCCAATTTCAGAATGCTATACCTGCCCTGAAGTCTTTTATTTCAAACCGCAGAAACTATCTACTCAACAATACAGAAGTCAAAGAAGTAGCTCCTACCATCAGCGAAACAGCTTTTTATACCAACGGAATGGCTTGGCAAGCTCCTACCACCGATGAAGATGTCACCATTCGTACTAAAGTAACTTCACCGACTGGCATTTCTAAAGTTACGCTTTATCATGGTGTGGGCATTTATGGCCGATTTGTCAGAACTGAGCTGTTTGATGATGGCAAGCACAACGACGGAGCAGCTAACGATGGAGTATATGCCGCTCCGATTCCGAAATATTCTGCGGCGACTTGGGTACGTTTTTATGTAGAGGCAACCGCAGCTAACACCGCGAAAAGTGTCAGCTATGCTCCAGCAGGTGCCGAACACGACGTGTTTATTTATCAGGTGAAAGGGGAGGGGACAGGCACAATTGACCCGATTGATCCAAAGCCAGTTATTACGGGCATATTCCCCCAAACCTCCCCGCAAATCCTTATTGTGCCTAATCCTGCCAGTCAATCCGTGAAGATTAAGCTGTCAGGAGTAGGAAATGAGTCTATTTCAATCTATAATCTGCTTGGACAGGTAGTTTATCAAACCCATTTTGAGGAAAATATTAACCTTTCGCTCCAAAACTGGGCAGCAGGGATGTATATAGTGCGTTGTGGAAATTTGACTCAAAAATTGATAGTACGTTAGCTTGATAGGTACTTTTGGTAATCTTCCAACGTATCTAAGTCTATGCTACCAGCTTCAAAGGTAATCAAGTGCGCTTCGTCCAAATGGCTCATCAACACAGGTTTTGCTCCTTTGTCGCCTGTTAAATTGAGTAATTCCTCAAATAGCTTTCGGTCAAACAGCGCAGGTACGCCCACTTGTTCGCCATATTTGCAAGCGACGATAGGTGCTTTTTTAGTCTGATAGATTTCTACCATTCTTTCAAGCAACGAAACTGACAAGTAAGGCTGGTCACACACCAAGATAATGACAGCTTCTACTTCTTTGTATGTCATGTACAAACCCACCAACCCCATTTTTACTGATGAGGCCATTCCTTCATACCATTTGGGATTGTCAATTACCGTAAGCGGTAAGTCAATAATTTCGGGGGCGATTTGGGCTTTATTTGCACCAATTACCAATACTACTGGGTAACAATCCGTAGCCAAAGCCACCTCTGCTGTTCGGCGAATGAGGCTTTTTCCTTCAATGTTCAGCAATTGTTTTGGCGAACCCATTCGCTTGGACTCGCCCGCTGCTAAGATAATAATTCCTATTTTATTCAATACCGTGTTAATTTGAAAATCTGTTAATGTAGCTCTTTAGATTGTTGCGTTTGGACATTTTTTACCGCTATCTCTCATCACTTATCCCATCCCACTCATATCCCACTTCTGTCAGAAACAAACCGCAAGCGGGTGCTTGGGCAGCGGCTTTTTTGCGATTCTTGGACAAAATAATTTGCTCAAATTGTTCTATTGTCATTCTTTCTCGCCCTATTTCCAACAATGTTCCGACAATAGCCCGCACCATACCTCGCAAAAACCGATTGGCTTTGATGTAAAAAGTGAGCCCGTTAGAAGTGGACTGCCAATAGGCGTATTCAATTTGGCACAAAAAAGTCTTTACATCGGTGTGTATTTTGCTAAAACACTCAAAAGCATTGTATTGCAATAGAAGTTTGGCCGCTTCATTCATCTTCTCGGCATTCAATGCAGGCCGAAATAGGTACGCTAAGTCTGGTAAAAAAGGATTTTTTTGCCGAATGATGCGGTATTCGTAACAACGATGAGTAGCTGCAAAACGGGAATGAGTACCTTCTCTAACAAGAATCAGTTGTTTGACGGAAATATCCTGTGATAAAACGCTATTGAGCCCAAGTACTATTCGTTCAGGGGCTTTGATGGCAGTCTCCCAATCAAAATGCGCAAACTGTTGTTCGGCATGAACACCTGCATCAGTGCGGCTACTTCCTACGACTTCTACCGATTGGCGCAGTATAATCTCAAACGCTTTTTCCAGTTCTTCTTGGATAGTGGGGGCATTGGGTTGTTTTTGCCAACCGTGAAAATTCGTACCTTTATAACTTACTTCAATAAAATAGCGCATGGCGCAAAGATAATGTGATTTGAATTAGGAGATGAGGCTTTCTCTAAACACTCGTTTCTTTAAACTTTCGGAAAGTTGGCGTAACTTTGCGAGCTTCACAATAAATGAAGTAAATTTCATGTTTAAATAATTAGTAAAATAATTTTGCCGAAATAGGATATTCAGGCGTTATTTAATTGGTTATCAAGACATGAATGCTTTTGTTTAAACATATCTAATTCATGTTTTTGAATAAAAAAAAAGCCCAAATGAAGTACTGTTTTTTACTGACTACAGTCTTATTGATTAGTTTATCGGCTTGCAAAACGTCAAAGCCAGTACAAGCACCCCCTTCAGAACCTGTTATTTTGACGATTGGTGATAAAAAGTTTACTACCGATGAATTTTTTCAGTCTTTCACCAAAAATCAATTTTCCGACGATACAACCAAACCTACCAATATCAGTGAATACCTCCAATTATACACAAATCTGAAACTAAAAGTACTGGGGGCGCAAGGTGAAGGCAGGGATACGACAGCGTCGTTTCGTGAAGAAATGGATTCTTACCGACAGCAACTTTCTCAACCCTACTTTACTGATAAACTATTGGTTGATAATTTAGTAGCCGAAGCCTACGAAAGAATGAAACAAGATGTGCGGATTTCGCACATTCTATTCTTAGTGCCTCCAGATGCGGCCCCTGCCGATACGCTTTCGGCTTTTCGTGCCATTACGGCTTTGCGTGGGCGCATCCTTCAGAACGAAATAGCCTTTGAAGAGGCTGCCAAACAGTTTTCAAAAGATCCTGCTTCTGCTCCCAGAGGAGGGGATTTGGGAAGTCATTTTTCGGTTTTCAAAACAGTATATCCTTTTGAAAATGCAGCTTACACCCTTCCACTCGGCCAAATCTCCGACCCTGTACGTACGGCTGCGGGCTATCATCTTATCAAAGTCACTAACCGTCGTCCTTCGCGGGGGAAAGTACAAGTAGCGCATATTTTGATAAGTATTAGCCCAAGTGCTACTGAGGAAGGTAAAGCCGAAGCTAAAGAAAAAGCTGAAAAAGCCTATAGCTTGCTTCAACAAGAGGCTTGGGAAATTGTTTGTCGCGATTATTCGGATGATGCAACGACCAAAGGTAACGGTGGAATGCTCAGAGAGTTTGGAGCAAGTGAGATGGTACCTGAATTTGAGGACATGGCCTTTTCGCTCAATAAAATCGGGGAAATCTCTAAACCTTTCTTGACCAACTATGGATGGCATATTGTAAAATTGATAAACCGAAAACCCGTTGAATCTTTCAGTGAAATAGCTCCGCAATTGCGCCAAAAAGTAACAACCGATACGCGTGGTGAAGTGGTGAAAGAAGCCATGTATAAAAAACTTCGCGCCGCGTATAAAATCAATGAATTTGCTTCTGTTAAAGAAAATGCCATTGCTAAATTTGATTCAGCATTGCTATTTGGACAATGGAAGTTGATTGAACCCCTTGAGCCGTCACTTGAAAAAAAGACATTGCTTCAAATTGACAATAAAGTTTATACAGTCAATCAATTTTATGAATTTGTTCGTGATTTTCAGCGCCCAGTTGTTCCAACTTCTTCCATTTCAGTATTGGGACAACGCTATTACCGACTCTTTGTTAATAGAAAACTGGTCGAAACAGAAGAGAATAATCTAGAAAAGAAGTATCCTGAATTTCGCGCTTTGATGAATGAAATGCGCGATGGAGTGCTCTTTTCTCAAACAATGGAGGCCAATGTCTGGGAGCCTTCTTTGGCAGATTCTTTGGGACAAAAGCAATATTGGGGGCAAAATAAAGAGAAATACCGCTATCCTGAACGCGCTTTTGCTAGTATTGTAGTGACAGATAGTGATACCCTACTAAAACGTGCTCAAGAGTCGCTGCAATCGAAACCTTACCAGCTTCGTCGTAAAGGAACCGATTTGCTTTTTGAACCGCAGGTAACTGCTCTGTCAGACAAACACCGTGAAGCATTGGTAGATGTTGCCCTCACGATGATTAATAACGAAAATTATTTGGTGGAGGTATCTTCTTATGGTAGTACCGAAGAACCCGACTCGCTGTCGTCTATTCGGCTTCAAAATGCCATTAAAGCCCTTAAAAATGATAATGTGCCTCTTACCCGAATCATGGAAAAAGATTATGGGAAATTTAAGCCTGTAGCTACTGCTTCTCGCAATAGAAGGGTAAGTTTTCAGTTCTTCAGCGAATCTAAAAAAGACCTTGAGAAAGCACTAAATGCTCTTAAACTTGGCACTATTACTATTACAGATGGGGCTTATGCCAAAGGCACTAATCCTTATCTTGATGCAGCTCGTTGGGAAGTAGGCAAGCAAGTAGTAAATGTTAATGGAAAGAAAGCATGGGTTGAAATTAGTAAGATAGAACCCGCCCGCAACAAAACCTTTGCCGAAGCACGCGGAGCAGTTATCAACGATTTTCAAAAACAGCTGGAAGCCAACTGGATGAACCAGCTACGTCAAAAATATGAAGTAAAAGTCAATGATGAAGAGTTGAAAAAGTTGGCAAAATAAGTAGAAAATAAAAACCATGAAACAAACATTCATTCAGCGTCTCGGAGTCCTGTCATTGGTCTTATCACTCATCACTGCCATTGGAGGATGGGCACAAGGTCAAGGTATTAGTATCAATAAAGTAATTGCCAAAGTAGATAATTATTATATTCTACGCTCCGATTTGGAAGCATTGATTTTACAATACCAACAACAAAATCAACCTGCTCCTAACCCTTGTCAAGCACTAGAAAGCTTGGTAGTTCGGAAAATGTTGCTTGCCAAAGCGGAAATAGATTCTGTGGAAGTGGAAGACAAGCAAATAGACAACCAGATAGCTGCTCGGATGGATTATATGGCAAAGCGATTTGGCTCAGAAAAAAACATTGTAGAGGCTTATGGCAAAAGTATTGAGACCCTTAAAGCAGAACTACGGGGAGAAATAAAGGAAGAGATGGTCTCCGAAAAAATGCAGGGTAAAATCACAGAAGCAATTAAAGTGACGCCCAATGAAGTAAGAAAGTTTTTCAATAGCATTCCTAAAGATAGCTTGCCTTATATCCCTGCCGAAGTCGAAATTGGTCATATAGTACGTTATGCCAAAGTAACCAAAGCGCAGAAAGATGAACTGCGCCAACGCCTTCTTGAGTACAAAGAACGCATAGAAAAAGGGGAGGATTTCGCCTCGTTGGCCTCAGCCTATTCCGAAGACATTGGTTCGGCGCAGCAAGGAGGGGATTTGCCATTTGCCAAACGTGGTGCCATGGTACCTGAATTTGAAGGGACCGCACTAAAACTAAAAGTCAACGAAATATCTGAGCCCGTAGAATCAGAATTTGGACTTCACCTAATCCAGTTGCTCGAAACGCGCGGTGCCGAATACCACGCACGTCATATTCTGCTGCGTCCCGACTACAATCGCATGGATTTGTCAGATCCTAAACGCGTTCTTGATAGTTTACACACTTTAATCAAAACGGATAGTTTAAAGTTTGAAAAAGTGGCTAAAACTTGGTCAGAAGACAAAAATACAGCTGATGCAGGTGGATTAATCAAAGATCCACAGTCGGGTGCATCGCGCTTACCCCTTGATGCTTCGATGGATTATAACCTTTATATGATGCTTGACACCATGAAAGTTGGCACGATAAGTGCGCCCATGAACTATCGTACCGACGATGGCAAAACGGCGATGCGCATTGTCTATTACAAAAGTCGAATCGAACCTCATACTGCCAGTTTGAAGGATGATTTTGAGAAAATGACTAACATCGTTTTAGCAAATAAAAAAACTAAGGCAGTGGACGAATGGTTTAAAAAAGCAGTATCCGATGTATTTATCAAAGTAGAACCCGAATATCAAGGTTGTAAAATATTCGGAATAGACCAGGAAGACAATTAGCAACTCTTATTAACCACCATCCATTAACTCATAAACCCATTATCCTAAATGAAGTTTACTTCAGACGTAGCCGCTGCCGAGGCACTCAAAGAATCTTACGAAAAACTCCGCTTAGAAATCGGAAAAGTCATAGTTGGTCAAGACGAAACAGTTCGTTTGCTCTTAACAGCTATATTTTGTCAAGGCCACTGCCTACTGGTAGGGGTTCCTGGTTTGGCCAAAACCCTATTGATCCAAACCATCGCCAATGCCTTAGATTTGAGTTTTAACCGTATTCAGTTTACCCCAGACTTGATGCCTTCCGACATTTTGGGGTCGGAAACGCTGGACAATGAGCGTAACTTTCGTTTTATCAGAGGTCCTGTATTTGCCAACATCATTTTGGCCGATGAAATCAACCGTACTCCTCCTAAAACCCAATCAGCCTTACTCGAAGCTATGCAAGAGTATGCCGTGACTGTGGCAGGGCAAAAACACGCGTTGAGCCGCCCGTTTTTCGTATTGGCTACCCAGAACCCTATTGAACAAGAGGGGACATATCCACTTCCCGAAGCACAGTTAGACCGTTTTATGTTTATGGTCTATCTTGATTACCCTTCGTTTCAGGAAGAACTCAATATTGTCAAAGCTACTACCACCGACAATAAACCCGTAGTTAATAAAGTAATCACTGCCTCGGAAATTGAAACTTTTCAGCACCTTATACGTCGTGTCCCAGTCACTGATAATGTGATAGAATATGCCGTTAAGCTTGTTCACAAAACTCGCCCAAATGGCGAATTGGCCAATGCTGATACCAAAAACTATCTTGAGTGGGGAGCTGGACCACGGGCTTCGCAAAATTTAATTTTAGCAGCCAAATGTAACGCCCTCATCAATGGGAAATATTCTCCTGATATTGAAGATGTAAAGGCGGTTGCATTACCGATTTTACGTCACCGTATTGTTCGCAATTTCAAAGCAGAAGCAGAAGGAATTTCGGTGAATGAGATTGTAAAACGATTAGTATGATTTTAACTAAATCTTACTTTTAATCGTTAATCAAGAGCGTGGCCATGACCACGCTCTTACTTTTTTATATACTTATGCTTTTGGAAAAATGGCTCGTATGGTTAGACTTCTATTTCATCCCAAAGGTCATACTCCCCCAAGTACTTTGCCAATCAGCTTTTGGGTTATTGGTGAGACGTACCATGTTTACCACGCTAATCATGTAAGCAGCGTTGCCTTTTTTGGTAAGATCAAATGTGGCTTTCCCTTCTGCATCCGAGCGTTTGAGTTCCAGTTCTGTTTTTCCATTTACTCGCCGCCAACAACGCACCAAGGCGTTTTTTAAAGGCTTACTTTCGTACAAAAATTGGCAAGTCAGCGTACTTCCTTTTGGCAAACTGTACGGATTCTGTTGTGGAACAATATCAATAATCAAACCCATTGGCTTTGTTATCTCGTTACTCCTTGCTGCGCCTACCTGCATTATCGTTTTGGCACTGCGACGGTACAATTCGCGGCCATTCTTTTTAGTTTCACCATTTTTCTGTCGGTAGGCAATCGCATTGTCCAGACCATCTTCTTTCAAGTAGTCCAAAAATTTTTTTGGTTCGAGTTCAATGAATGAACTATTGGTTTCAAGTGTGAGGACATGCGTACCTTCCTCAGATAAAGTAAGTGGTTGTAATTTGACCAATGAATCGGTTTGGAGTACTGTTGGGGTTAAATTTTTTTTATTAATCGTAAACGTTGTACCCGACGACTACCCCCGCCCCAACGGTCACCGACATAATCTTCGCCTACATTGATACTAACAGGAATTTTTTCTCCTTTTTTGGAGAAAAACTCAGAAGGAAACAACCAAAATTCGTGAGCGATTACCAGCGAAATGCTGCTCATAATGCCCAAAAAGACCATAATTGAGATTTTTTGTTTCATAATAAAATGTAGTATGGATGGTGCGACACTCGCCGACCTATCTGTATTTTAGTGAATAATAAAAAACAAATGTAATTGACAACTTACATAAAAACCGTAATTAATTAGTACGACAAATGATTTTCGTTCGTACCTTGCAGCCCCAAATTCAACCCCCAATAAACCGTTATGCCTCCAAAAATTCGCAAAGAGGACGCACTTTACTATCATTCTAAGGGCCGTCCTGGCAAAATTCAGGTAGTTCCAACTAAAGAAACCAACAATCAACTCGACTTATCGTTGGCATATTCTCCTGGCGTAGCAGAGCCATGTATGGAGATTCATCGTAATGTAGAAGATGTTTATAAATACACCGCTAAAGGCAACTTGGTGGCTGTAATTAGCAACGGAACTGCGGTTTTAGGCCTTGGTAACATTGGCCCAGAAGCAGGAAAACCCGTGATGGAAGGTAAGGGTCTCCTTTTTAAAATTTATGCTGACATTGACGTATTTGACATTGAACTCAATACTGAAAATGTAGATGAGTTTGTCAGAACAGTCAAAATTATGGAGCCGACCTTCGGTGGGGTCAATTTAGAAGATATCAAAGCTCCTGAATGTTTTGAGATTGAACGCCGTCTGAAAGAAGAAATGAATATCCCCGTTATGCACGACGACCAGCATGGAACCGCCATCATTAGTTCCGCTGCTTTGCTCAACGGGTTAGAAATTGTTGGCAAGAAAATCGAAGACATCCGCGTAGTAGTCTCTGGTGCAGGAGCATCGGCCAGTTCTTGTACCAAACTATATATGTCTTTGGGTGTTCGCCGCGAAAATGTGGACATGTTCGATAGCAAAGGACATATCAACACAGCTCGTACCGACTTAGATGATTTGAAACGGGAGTTTGCGTCTGAACGTCGTTTTGAATCATTGGCTGATGCGATGGTAGGGGCCGACTTATTTTTAGGCCTTTCTAAGGCCAACGTCGTGTCGCAAGATATGGTACGTTCTATGGCTAAAGACCCCATGGTATTTGCCATGGCCAACCCCGATCCCGAGATTCCTTATCCTGACGCTATTGCTGCGCGTGAGGACGTAATCATGGCGACGGGCCGCTCTGATTATCCAAACCAAGTCAACAACGTGTTGGGCTTCCCTTATATTTTCCGTGGTGCTTTGGATGTTCGTGCTCGCGAAATCAACGAGGAAATGAAATTGGCAGCAGTACGTGCTTTGGCCGAATTGACCAAAAAACCCGTTCCTGATATTGTCAATCTGGCCTATAATACCGACAACATTACTTTTGGACGTGAATACATTATTCCTAAGCCCGTTGACCCACGCTTACTCACGACAGTCGCACCCGCAGTAGCCAAAGCTGCAATGGAGAGTGGTATGGCGCAAAGCCCTATTATTGATTGGGATGCCTACATACAACAATTGGAGAAGCGTCTTGGGCAAGACAATCAAATTTCGCGGGTTATCATTAGTAAAGCACGAAAAGCACCTAAACGTGTAGTGTTTGCAGATGCCGAAAATGTACAGGTACTCAAGGCCGCTCAACAAGTACGTGATGAAGGAATTGCCTTTCCGATTTTGCTCGGAAAAGAAGATAAAATTGGCTCGATTATTAAACTCAACAAGTTAGATTTAGCGGAGATACCCATCATCGACCCTTATCACTCAGATCAAGCGGCTAATATTGACAGATATGCCGAAATTTACTTCAAGAAGCGGCAGCGTAAAGGGGTAAATATCCTCGAAGCCCGCAAGATGATGTACTATCGTAGCTCCTTTGGCGCGATGATGGTCGAAACCGGTGAAGCGGATGCACTGATTTCAGGTTTGACTCGCAACTATCCCGATACGATTCGACCTTCTTTACAGATTATTGGAAAAGAAGTAGGTGTAAAAAAAGTGGCAGGTATGTATATTCTTTTGACCCGCCGTGGTCCGTTGTTTTTGGCAGATACCACCGTCAACTTTAACCCGACGGTAGATGAAATTGTGGAGATTACCGAACTCACTTCACGCGCTGTAGAACGATTCAATATCAAACCACGCATTGCCTTGCTTACCTACTCCAATTTTGGAAGTGCCAAGGGAGAAGATGCCGAAAAAATGAGTGCAGCTGCTGCTATTTTGCAGCAAAAACACCCAGATATGGTAGTGGATGGTGAAATGCAGGCCCACTTACCGTTTGACCTTGAATTACTCCGTACTAATCATCCGTTTAGTAAATTAGTAGAAGATGGTGCCAATACCTTGATTTTTCCCAACCTTTCGGCCAGCAATATTGCCTACAATTTACTCAAAGAAGTAGGTGAATATGAGGCGATTGGCCCGATTTTGCTCGGAATGGGCAAACCTGTTTATGTATTACAATTGGGTAGTTCTGTCCGCGAAATTGTGAATATGGTCGCAATTGCGGTAGTAGAAGCACAGATGAAAGGGTAGGGGCATTGTGAGTTTTTAGGTATCCCAAGGTGATAATCGCTAATCAGAAATTGTGACTATTGCTTTGGGATATTTTTTAAACCGAATTATCTATGCGTTTTTAATACGGCCAAAGCGTCTATACAGTCTTGGTCTATGGCTTTTTTGAGCGTATCAATACTATCAAATTTGAGTTCGGGGCGTATATATTCCACCAGTTCGACGGTTATTTTTTCACCGTAAATGTCTTCTTTGAAATTAAATATATAGACTTCCTGAGTTCGGCCAACACCATTAACAGTAGGGCGAAAGCCAATACTCATTACACCACCGAATACTTGCCCGCGTACCTGCGTCCATACGGCATAAATCCCATCGGCCGGTATCAATTTGTAAGATTCTGAAATTTGCACATTAGCTGTGGGGTATCCAATGGTACGTCCTAATTGTCGTCCTTTGACCACCAAGCCCGAAAAGGTATAGTTCCGTCCTAAGAGTTCATTCGCAATGTGCGTGTGACCATCCAATAAAGATTGTCGAATTTTAGTAGAACTTACAGTGAGATGGTCAATCTCTTGACGCGGAATCTCTTCAATTTCAAATCCGTAACGCTGTGCATTTTGTTGAAGGTACTCAAAGCTTCCTTCTCGGTTACGGCCAAAGTGGTGGTCATAACCAATCACGAGTCTTTTTGTGCCAATTCGCTCTACTAAAATCTGCTGAATAAATTCTTCCGATGATAGTTCGCTGAATTCACGGGTAAAAGGAATGACAACCAAATGCTGCACGCTGTTTTGGCGTAACAATTCTATCTTTTCGTCTAAGGTCGAGAGCAGTTTTAGATTTTGACTATCTTTAGAAACCACCATGCGAGGATGCGGCCAAAACGTCAGAACGACGGATTCTCCCCTGTAAAGTTCGGCAGCCTCGCGAAGGCGGGTTAATATTTTTTGGTGACCTAAATGTACCCCGTCAAATGTCCCACTGGTGACAATGGCATTTTGAAGTGGCTGAAAATTAGCTATATCGTAATAAACTTGCATTTGCCCCTAACCGCGCCCCCAATGGGGAATTTTTGTTTTAATTTAACCCTAATTCTTCCTTCTTTCTTTTCACAAAGTCTTCTATTTCATCTGCATCTTTTAACCAAAAATTACCAATTCG
>JBDHXS010000116.1:0-13129 GCA_039810845.1 Runella sp.
CGCGCCCGGCTCCGAATCAGGCGTTCCGTTTCGTGGTCATCGGGGACCACGGACAAGGGCTGCCGCAGATGTACACGATCGCGTCGCTCATCAACGCGCGCACGGATTTCGACGCGATCCGGTATCGTACGCACGGCTTCCTGTTTGATTTTATTAACCATGTTGGCATATACCGCACTTTGTTCTTGAAGGTCTTTTCCAAGAGTTTTGGTCAGGCTTTGAACATCCGAATCAATCGCTTTTACCAATGTTACCATTTTATCAAACAGCCCTTGAAATACTGCTTTTGAAGAATTAAAGTGGTCTGTTTCGGTTGCGCCGACATAGATAGAAGCATCTTTCTGAGTTTTGTCTAAGGCATAATCTACGGGTACTTTAAAATCAGTAATAGCTCCTGCTCCATCTTCGCTAATTACGCCTAATCGCCCGCCTGCCGCATTGGTAGCATCGGCATAGCCATAGTCGTACTTAGAAAGTTGCTTGGCAATGTTGTGTATTTCAGAACCCACCTCCACTTTGGCTTTCATGGCCGCTAAGGTTCTGGCATTTTTCAGGGCAGTCCCCCCCGTAGTCAATTCGATAAAAGCTCCAATAAAAGCTTTGATTTTATCTCCATTGGCTTTGATAGTCGCCTTTGTTTGGGGGGCATTTGCTAAGGTATGAGTAGCGACCAACGAACCATCTGCTTGATAAAACTTATCTTTAATGGTTTTTATGTCAGTATTGAATGTATCCAACTCAGCGGCAAGCCCTACCGAAATGATATTTTTCAATTCCGTAGGCGAGCCATCCGATTTCTTCAATTTTAAATCTTTGTACGACACCTCATAACTCAGTGTTGTACGGATAAAAGGATAATAAGCTGCACCATATTTCAAATTGAGGCTCACATTGTTCCTAAAAACCTCTACTACCGTTTTGGCTGTGGGAGAGTCGCTTTCTTTCTTTTTATCCCCATTCAAAACATCCAAAATGGCAAATCGGTCTTGAAGATTAGCACATTGCTGAAGTGCCGCCGTCTGAACCGCCCCCAATTTTGCAGCATCATTGACAAGCACACTATCAGGAACTACAATCAACGTTGGCTCGTCAAACTCTACCAGCGTTTCTATCCCTTTAATTAAATCATCATCCAACACCTCTCCATTGTCTTTGTATTTGCCTGCGCTCACTATATAGCAAGGTCCACCACCATTGGCATAAAACATTTTTAGGCTATTGTAGAGATAATAGTTAGGAATAATCTTGACTTTGTTGGCCTGATTATCGCTGGTTAGCGTCACTTCAATAGATTTAGGATTTGCTCCAAAACCAAAAATGGATTCATATTCTCGAAGAGAGGCAATCCGAATGGGTTTTCTCTTTATATTTTCCCCGCCAGCTACCTCAAACTCCGTATAACCAATAAACGCGGGAATTGCCGTCTCGACGGGAGCAATGGAGGGTGGAAACTTAGGAATTTCTTCCACATAGACCCCTGGGGTTTTATAAACACCTGCTGACATGATTGTGATTTTTTAAGGATGTATGTTTGATTACGGGTTTACTTCAAAAATGCGGGAGAGCAACTTGGATAATTTTAGCAAAATCAACTCACTACTTTTTTATGCAAAAGCTGGTTTTTAATTTCCAAAATAAGTTCTCCTTCGATTGGTGGAGCTTTCTTAAATTTAAGGTCTAACATTCGTACCGTATAAAGCACAAAAGGGTACTGTTTGCCGCCCAGCGTTCCCCAAAGGTGATTGACTTCTTCCATGGTAGGGGAATGTAAGTCAAAAATGAGTTTGAAAGCCTCCAGTTGGTCGTCGGCAGGGATAAAATTGAGAGATTCGGGCAGCACACTATCTTGCGTAAAAACATTTTTGTGCTGAAAAAAACGAATCACTCGCGATAGCCCATTGAGGGCAATGGAATAGGTGGGTTTGACGACGCTAAAGAGCAAAACAACGTTGAGAAAAACAGGAGGATTTTCGTAAGAAGCTTTCATTCTCACGTCGTCTTTTACATAGTTTGGTAGGTTTTTGAGTGTTTTTTCCTCTTTGATATTCACCAAAGTAATCAGTATATCCATTGCCTGCTGCCCACTGGAAGGCACATAGTTAGCTACGTTGGCGAGCTCTACAATAAACCCTCCGTTAGCGTTCTGATAAAGATCTAAATTAGCTTGCAGTTCTTTCTTAATGATTTCAAGGGCGTGTGCAATCATAACGAATAACGAGAAATAATAGCTAAAATTAGATAAACCCAACATGATGCGTTTCCATGAAACCAAGGATAGCCGAAAAATCCATGTTTTCATGGAGAACTCAAACTAAACATTCATCAACGCTTCCAGTAAAATCTCCGACCTGTATCTATTAAAAAAAAGAAGGTTATGTCTTTAAAAACCATAAACCCTTACAAACATGAAAACCGTGCGCTTATTGGCTGGAACACTGCTGCTTTCTGCCTCTTTTTCTTTTGCTCAAAACACCTACCCTACCATTGGCAAAGTAATCCGAAATGATGCTAAATTAGACGCCTTGATTGCTCCCGATGCCAAAATTGAGGTCTTGGCTTCGGGATTCACTTGGGCAGAGGGGCCTATTTGGGTCAAAGAAGGGAATTACCTACTGTTTTCGGATGTCCCACAAAACACAGTTTTTAAGTGGAGTGCTAAAGAAGGATTAAGTATTTTTTTGAAACCTTCGGGCTTTACAGGTGCAGGAAGCTACGGAGATGAACCTGGCAGCAACGGCCTCACACGCGACCGTCAGGGAAGATTGATTTCGGCTGAACACGGTGACCGGCGTATCTCAGCCATGCCTTTGGCCAATGGTGGCAAACGCACCATTGCCGACAACTACCAAGGCAAACGCTTCAACAGTCCCAACGATGTTGTGCAGCACTCAGGTGGTGCCTATTATTTTACCGACCCGCCTTATGGGATGCCCCAAAAACACAATGACCCTACCCGCGAAATTGATTGGTTTGGCGTATATCGTGTAGGAACAGATGGAGTTGTAACCCTTATAACCAAAGAAATGACCCGCCCTAATGGACTTGCTTTTTCTCCCGATGAAAAGACACTTTATGTGGCTCAATCAGACCCTGACAAAGCCGTCATTATGGCTTTCCCAGTACAAGTAGATGGTTCAATAGGGCAAGGAAAAATCCTTTTTGATGCCACCCAAATGGTAAAACAGGGACTGCCAGGGCTGCCAGATGGCCTAAAAACTGACCAAAACGGAAATATTTGGACTACAGGCCCTGGAGGCGTGTTGATTATTTCCCCAGATGGAAAACTTTTAGGGCGTATAGATACTGGTGAAGCCACCGCCAACTGTGGATGGGGCGACGACGGCACTACACTTTATATTACTGCCGATATGTATTTGTGTCGTATCAAAACTAAAGCAAAAGGGGCAGGTTGGTAAATCAAAATCTAAATTTAAAATGAGTCATTTCTGTTTTCATTGAAGGAGGATTTTACCTCCTTTTTTTATGGAATATCTTTGAAATATTGCTTGAAATTCGGTTAAAAGCCGCGAACTTTGTAAAATAAAGCAAGTGAGTAATGTTATCATCAAACTATGCGCATAACGTTACTTATTTATTGAGGAGATAGACTGTAACTAATTACTTAGATGTCAGAAAATAGAAAGTTTTTTGTATATGGATTATTTTTGGCGGTAGGAATCATTTATATAATCCGCCTTTTATATCTTCAAGTCCTTGATAATACCTACGAAACTGCCAGCAATTCTATCAAAGCCATACCTGATATTCCCATGCGTGGTCAAATTTATGACCGAAAAGGGAACCTAATTGTCTATAACACATTGGTCTATGACCTATATGTTACGCCCAACAAATTCAAGGTAAAAGATACTCTTTCCCTCTGTAATCTACTAAAAATTACCAGAAGCGACTTCGACAGTTTGATGAAAATTGCCAAAACATACTCTCGGGTCAAACCATCCCTTTTTATGCGTCAATTGTCCAAAGAGGATTTTGCCCGCATTCAGGATGCTATGGTGGATTATCCTGGTTTTGAATACCTCAAAAGTTCAATCCGAACTTATTCTGCCCCTACATTTGCTCACGCACTGGGATATGTAGGTGAAATTTCCCAAAAACAATTAGACGACCAAGACAACCTTTACTATCACCAAGGAGATTTGGTGGGGCAAAGTGGTTTGGAAAAATACTATGAAGAACAACTTCGTGGACGACGCGGTGTGCGATATGTGATGCAAGACGTACATGGTATAGCCAAAGGAGCATGGAAAGACGGTGAATTAGATACGATTGCGTCAGCAGGGCAAAATCTTTTCAGCAGCATTGATTTAAGTCTTCAACAGTATTCTGATAGCCTAATGGCAGGCAAGGCAGGGGCAGTAGTTGCCATTGAGCCTTCATCGGGCGAGATTTTGGCCATGACTTCAGCTCCTACTTATGATCCTGCTTTATTTGCTACCCGCGAATTTTCCAAAAATTACTCCAAACTCTACCGTGACCCTTACAAGCCACTAAATAATCGGGCTTTATCAGGCAGTTATCGCCCAGGATCTACTTTTAAGACGGTACAAGCATTAGTAGCTATGCAGGAAGGGGCTATTAGCGCTGGTAGCATCTTTTCTCATGCAGGAGCCCCCATGAAGTGCCACGGACACGGTGGACTAACGGGGGTGTCAAGTGCTATTCAATGGTCATGCAATCCCTATTTTTATCACGTTTTTCGACGAATGCTCTATGCTAATACTGAAAAAAACACTTTCAAAGCCTCAGCAATTGGTTTGACAAAATGGCACGAATACACCGAAAAGTTTGGGTTTGGGCGCAAACTGGGCATAGACCTTCCCAGCGAATCTTCAGGCAAGCTACCCGATGTGAGCTATTATGATAAAATTTATGGTGAAAAACGATGGAAGTTTTCTAATATCTACTCACTTAGTATTGGGGAAGGGGAATTGTTAATCAACCCCCTCAAACTGGCCAACTTGGCTGCTATCATTGCCAATCGAGGTTGGTATATTACCCCTCACTTGATAAAGGGAGTCGGTCAAAATAACAACCCACTTCCACAATACACTGAAAAGCACGAAACAGGCGTAGAACCCCATTATTTTGAAACAGTCGTCAACGGCATGGAGATGGCCGTTATTCGTGGAACAGTTTCACGGGGAGCTATTATTCCAGATGTTCAGATGTGTGGAAAAACAGGAACTTCTCAAAACAAAAAGGGAAAAGACCATTCTATATTTATTGCTTTTGCCCCTAAATACAACCCCAAAATTGCGATAGCTGTATTGGTAGAAAATGCAGGTTTTGGAGGGTTTTACGCGGCACCCGTCGCCTCGTTAATTATTGAAAAATATATTAAAGGACATGTAGATCGCAAAGCTTATGAACAAGAGTGGAAGAATAAAAACCTAATGCAGAATGTTATTATTCTTAAATCACAACCATCTAAACCCAAAGAAGATAAACCAGTTCCTCCTAAGCCCAAACCAGAAGCAACGATTGTCAGTAAGCAGTTTACAGTGGAAGATAAGCAATTTGCCGCAAACAAAAAACCATAAACTGTGTGGACTGTTAACTATTTAAAATAATGGCTCGGAACGAACAACATATTACTCAAAACATAGATTGGCTGACCGTATTGATTTACGCTGCATGTGTCACGATGGGACTTTTTAACGTATATGCTGCCATCTATGACCCCGAAGAACAAACCAAATTATTTGACCTTTCTAATAGTGCAGGACGCCAGCTTATATTTATTGGCAGTGCCGTGCTGATTATTATTGCGATTTTGGTCATTGACTATAAATTCTGGGAAGCCTTTGCTCCTATTATTTATGGTGCTTGTATCCTTTTACTACTACTCGTATTAATTATTGGTTCTGACATCAACGGCTCTAAGTCATGGATAAAACTAGGAGCATTTTCTCTTCAACCTGCCGAATTTGCCAAAATTGGTACAGCCTTAATGCTTTCTAGCTACATCACCCAGCCCAGTATTAACCTGAGCAAGTTTCGCGAACAACTGTGGGTAGCAGGTTTAATTATCTTGCCAGCACTTTTGATTTTACTTTCGAAAGAAACAGGTTGTGCATTAGTTTTTGCGTCCTTTATGATAGTACTATATCGGGAAGGCATACCTGGAATCTATCCATCTATTTTACTGATTTCCATTGTCTTATTCATCCTTTCGCTCTTTTTTTCTACCCTCTATATTTCCATTGGCTTATTAATTCTAGCTGCTATTATTTTCCAATTTATAATTCCACGATATGACCGGACTCGAAAAACTTTTATCAATCTATCGGTCATTTTTGTAGCAATGATGCTTTTTTCTGGCAGTGTTGACTTCATCATTAAACATGTTCTCCAACCCCACCAACGGAAACGTATTGAAGTATTGATTGATCCTAAAGCTGACCCAACTGGAAAAGGATGGAATGTTATACAGTCTAAAATCACCATTGGATCTGGACGTTTATGGGGAAAAGGCTTTCTGGACGGCACCCAAACCAAATTTAACTTCGTGCCTGAACAACACTCTGATTTTATCTTTTGCACCATTGGCGAAGAACACGGTTTTGTGGGCAGTGCAGCAGTAGTTATGCTTATTTTGGGACTCATGTGCCGCATCATCTTTCTGGCCGAACGGCAGCGAACGCGGTTTGCCCGAGCCTATGGGTACTGTGTAGCGAGTATTTTATTTTTTCACTTTTTGGTCAACATCGGAATGACCATCGGCCTCATGGTGGTTATTGGCATTCCCTTGCCTTTTTTTAGTTATGGTGGTTCTTCTATGTGGGCATTTACCATTTTATTGTTTATTTTCCTTAAATTGGATGCACAAAGGCCGTACACCCTGTCAAGAACATAACTAAATCAGGAGCGAGAATTCAGGAGTGAGTAAAAAATCACTTCTCACTTCTCACTTCTCACTTCTCACCATGGCATTTATCTCCAACAAAAAAATCCCCTTCCGAATCAATGATGATTTACGAGATTATTTAGGGGATTACAGTCGAGAAGTAGCTCTACCCATTGATTACAGTTATTTATTACGTTATGATAATGCCATTCCTCTTTATGATAAGAAAGGCAATGATACGCTCTGGGAAACTGTTTTTTATTCCTACAGTGAAATTGAGGAGGTTTATCACGCCCTCAAAACTATCTATGCTGATCTGAAAGCTGATGGGGATTTATCCGTAATGAAACACCTCTATGTAGACCGAGTTGATTTGTGTTCTTACGGAAACTCAAAGCCATTTCGAGTCAGGATTGTCAATAAAGTAAACGACAACTTCGACTATTTTTACATCAAAAACGCCGACGCTTCTCGGATTTATGGACTGGAATTGGAGCACATTCTATCGCCCAATCGAATCAGCTACATGACCAGCAAAGATACCTTAGTAGAAGAACACATTGCGGGAATTCCAGGAGATATGTTCATCAAGAACTACTTAAATGAGCCTAACCTAAACATTGTCCGATTTTGTAAAGAATTTGTAAAGTTCAATGAACGGTGTTTTGTAAGGCTACTTGGTGACATGCACTCCAGCAATTTTGTAGTGGACATTACGCCCGACTTTGAAGAGATTTATTACCGTATCCGTTCCATTGACTTCGACCAACAGTCTTATGAGGGAAAAAAAGCAGTGTATTTGCCTCAATATTTCAAACAAAATAATGCCATCATCGAACTAGGGATGAAATACCTCACCCCCGAAAGCGTGCTTCAGTACCAACGTGAAGAACGCTCTCTGATTTCGGGACGTATTCGCGTAGAGCGAGCACGCATCCAAGACCTAATGAAAGTGATGGTGGAAGACAAAATTTGTCTTCCAGGCAATTTGAATCAACTTAAATGGGAGCTATCGCATCATTACCGCAATAATACTTTCCTACAATGCCGCAGCATGGGCGAAGTAGTGATGAAAAGCCTTGAATTGGTTTTGGCACATTGAAATAAGAAACGAGGAGCCAGTAGAGAGTAGTGAAACAATCCACTATCGCTCCTGATCTCCTCGCTTTTAACTCTTTATTTCTGACCAAAGACCTTTTTCAAAATATCATTGACTCGTGCCACAGGATCCTTACGAATTTTGCGCTCTTCTTGGGCAATCAACACGAAAAGCCCATCTATGGCCTTTTGAGTAGCGTACTGCTTAAGGTCAGGGTTTACTTTCTGAACCAGCGGAATTTTGTTATATGTATTCACTAAATCAGCATAATATTTAGTGGCGTTGTTGAGCTGAAGCGTACTATCTACTACTGGAAAAAATTGATTATATAACTCTTGGTTGGTAGTACGTTGCAAGTATTTTGTAGCGGCGGTAGAGTCACCTTTCAAAATTCCAAGCGCATCCTGAATAGTCATTGAGGTAATGGCTTTTACAAAAATTGGTTTTGACTTTTTGGCAGCATCTTCAGCAGCACGATTAAGCGACAAGACAAATTTATCTACTTCATTACCTAAGCCAATTTGGCGAAGTTTGGTCTCTACCCGCTGTACATCAGGAGGAAATGCCAATTTGATAAGATTATTTTTAAAATAACCATCCACTGCCGACGCTTGCGACGAGCCATTGGAAATACCTACTTGTAAGGCTTCTTTAAGTCCTTGGATAATTTCATCATTGGTAAGACTCCCTCCTGTCGTATTGTTAAGCACCTGCCCCGCTTTTTCTAAAAGACCACCCAAACCCCCTTTTTGGGGTTGCTGGGCACAAGATTGAAAAATAAAAAGTACTGCAAATAAGAAAATAATAGAAGATTTCATCTGATAATTAGCCATTTGATTTAAGGTGGTTTGATATTTCGACGTTACAATCTAAATAAAGTAACAAAGGTAGCAATGGTACAACGTTCCTATCAAAACAGAATTTTGCCTAACTTTGAAAAAATTTTAGAATTCATGGTCAAAGCAGAAGTAATTACGATAGGCGACGAAATATTGTTTGGACAAATTACCGACACCAACACCCAGTGGATCAGTACCGAACTCACCAATATTGGCATTCGTACTACCCGAAAATCATCCGTTGGTGACGACCAACAGGCCATTTTGGCTATTCTACGCGAGGCCGAAAGTCGCGCAGATGTTATTCTCATTACGGGAGGTCTTGGCCCTACCAAAGACGATATTACAAAGAAAACATTATGTAAATATTTTGATACCGAACTTTATATCAACGAAGATGCTTTAGCTATCATTACTTCTTTTTTTGTCAAACGTGGACGTCCAATGACTGAATTAAATCGTCAACAAGCCGCTCTTCCTAAAAATAGCACTTACATCGCTAACCACTGGGGAACTGCCCCCGGAATGTGGTTTGAGCGCAATGGTAAGGTATTTATCTCTATGCCTGGTGTGCCATTTGAAATGAAAAGCTTGATGACCAATGCACTTTTACCTAAATTAAAAGTATTTTTTAAAACGCCCGTGATTGAGCATAAAATGCTTCGTACGGTGGGCATTGGCGAATCTTTTTTGGCCGAACGTATCTCCGATTGGGAAGATAACCTTCCTCCTCATATCAAATTGGCTTATTTGCCCAGTTTTGGACAAGTCAAACTTCGTCTCACGGCCACAGGTAACGATTTAGAACAGCTCCAAAAAGACAATCAAGCCGAAGTGGACAAGGTTTTACCCCTCATTAAAGAGTTCGTTTTTGGGTATGACAACGACGAAATGGAAACTGTCATTGGGCGTTTATTGAAAGAGCGTAGCCAAACCGTCGCTACCGCCGAAAGCTGTACAGGTGGCTATGTTTCGCACCTTATCACGAAGGTAGCAGGCTCATCGCAGTACTTTTTGGGGGGCGTAGTAAGTTATAGCAACGATGTCAAAATCAACGAATTGGGCGTAAAACCCGAAACTTTGGCGGCTCACGGTGCCGTAAGCGAGCAAACCGTCGTTGAAATGGCCGAAGGCGTACGGCAACGTCTTAAAACTACCTACGGCATTGCTGCCAGCGGTATTGCAGGCCCCGACGGTGGCACCGACGAGAAGCCCGTAGGTACTATTTGGCTCGCTTGCGCAGGGCCGTCGGGCACAGTTACGCATAAGCTACAATTGGGCAAATACCGCGAGCAAAATATTCAGTTTACGGGTATTTATCTATTGAATTTATTAAGAAAACAAATCTTGGGATAATTGTCGTGGTGCATTTTTCTTGTGCAACAGGTCTTCCTATGGTAAAAACATCAACAAAAAATGGCAATCGTAGAAATGGTGATGCCTCGTATGGGTGAGAGTGTCATGGAGTGTACCGTGATTAGTATTCTAAAAAAAGTAGGCGAACGGGTAGAAGCCGACGACTCGGTGATGGAAGTAGCTACCGACAAAGTAGATACTGAAGTACCAGCCCCGCACGGCGGTGTCATCACCGAAATCTTGGTCAAAGAAGGTGATGTAGTTCCCGTGGGTGATGTCGTGATTCGTATCGAATCCGCGGTTAACATCGCTCCCTCTCAGTCTGTATCTGTTGCTGTTCCTGAAGAAGCCATCGAAATAGAAAAACAATTAGAAGCCGTAACCTCTATTGTTACTCCATCCATTGCAGCCCCTATTCACAGTCAGAGTGGGCGGTTTTATTCACCTTTGGTACTGAATATTGCCAAAATGGAAGGCATTTCGGGCCAAGAGCTAGATCAGATAGCTGGCACGGGTGCCGACAATCGCGTCACAAAAAAGGATATTTTAGGCTATTTGGAAAGTCGGCAGCAGTCCACAGTTAGCAGTCCACAGTCAACAGTTCACAGTTCGGAGGTTGATAACAGTTCATACAATAGTGCGCAATCAATAGATGCTTCCAGCATGACAAAATCGGCAATCGAAATCGTTCCAATGGACCGAATGAGAAGAGTGATTGCCGAACGAATGGTGGAATCTAAGCGTATTTCGGCCCACGTGTCGTCGTTTGTAGAAACCGATATGACCAATATCGTGCTGTGGAGAAACCAAATCAAGGACGAATTTAGAAAACAAACAGGTGAAAATCTGACATTTACTCCCATTTTGATTGAAGCCGTTGTAAAAGCCATCAAAGATTATCCACTCATTAATGTATCGGTAGAAGGCGACAATATCCTCAAAAAACGCGACATCAACGTAGGCATGGCGGTAGCTTTACCCAGCGGAAACCTCATTGTTCCCGTTATTCACAACGCCGACCAGTACAGTTTGATTGGGTTAGCCAAAAAAGTAAACGACTTAGCCAACCGCGCCCGCCAAAACAAACTTACGGCCGACGACCTCGCTGGTGGCACTTATACGGTTTCTAACATTGGTGCTTTTGGCAACATCATGGGCACGCCCATCATCCTCCAACCACAGGTCGCTATTATGGCATTCGGAGTAATCCAAAAACGCCCCGTGGTGATTGAAACACCACAAGGCGACAATATCGGTATTCGCAGCATGATGTACATTTCGCACTCCTACGACCACCGCGTGGTAGATGGTGCCTTGGGCGGAATGTTTGTCAAAACCGTCAGCGATTACCTTTCAGGTTTTGATTTGAATCGGAAACTATTTTAGGAAATTTGGATTTAGCCACCCCATTGGCACATCGGCCACGATACTGCCGTCGGGCTCAAGGACGCGCCCCAAAGCGCGTCCTTCTATTGTAAAGCCCAGTTTTTTGTATAACTCAGTGGCTTTAGGGTTGCTTTCGCGGGCGTGCAGTTCTACCCACAAAATATCCCTCCGTTCGTGCATCACGTATTCTAACAAAGTTGAAAACAATTGCTTCCCCTCCTTTCCTTGACAATCGGGATTTATGCAGATGTTAGTATCTCCCAAGAAGTGCATAAAGCATTCTATACCAATAAAATAAGTATTATTCCCACTTTTTGTAGTATCTTTTAAAGAAATATTTCTTCTCGCTTGTATTTGAAATAATAAATAAAGTACATTTGCATATTAAATCAATAGGATATAAATAGTATTATCCCTATACTCTATCTAAATATGGGTGTTAATACTGAAATCACTGAATGATTTAATCGTTTTTTCTTTTAAACTATAAAATCTATAAATTTTAAATACTTATGAATCAATCTACACAACTAACAATGAAACAAGTTTTTAAATCAACTTTTTGGATTGGATCTTTTCTGCTCCCCTTATTTTTATCAGCCCAAAGCACACCGATTATTAATGCGACCGTCTCTGGTACGGTATTGGATGCCAAAACCAATGAAAAATTAATTGGAGCCACCGTCTCTATCAAAGGCACTACCAATGGTGCTGCCACCGATGCCAACGGGGAGTTTTCGCTCATTACAGGCCAAAAACTTCCATTCACGCTTATCGTATCTTCGGTGGGATATGTGAAAAAAGAAATTTTGATTACCGAAAGCAAGGTTGAAATTCGCTTGGAGGTCAGCACCAATCAACTTTCTGATGTGGTTGTAACCTCGCGTCGTCGCCAAGAATCGGTACAAGATATTCCCATTCCGATTTCGGTAGTAAGGGGTGTGACTGTGGAAGACCAAGGCGCCTTTAACGTAAACCGTCTGAAAGAATTGGTACCTACGGTTCAGTTTTATGCATCCAATGCTCGTAATACTACTTTGAATATCAGAGGGTTGGGCTCTACTTATGGACTTACTAACGATGGGATTGACCCAGGGGTCGGGTACTATGTAGATGGGGTATATTATGCCCGTCCAGCCGCTACAGCTCTTGATTTTATTGACATTGACCAAGTAGAAGTACTTCGCGGGCCACAGGGAACACTATTTGGTAAAAACACGACAGCAGGCGCGTTCAACGTGACCTCTCGTGCGCCAAGTTTTGACCCAACTGCCAGCTTTGAGTTGAGCTACGGCAACTATGGCTACGTTCAGGGAAAAGCATCTATCTCAGGGCCTTTGAGCAAAAAATTGGCGGCAAGGGTTTCATTTGTGGGTACACAAAGAGATGGCTTACTCTATAACATCCGTACCCAAACCAAGATTAATGATATAAACAACATTGGTGTGAGAGGTCAGTTATTATACAAGCCTACTGAGAAGATAAATATTACCTTTATTGCTGATGTGACCGATCAAAATCCTGTGGGCTATGGCTGGCCAGTAGCCAAGGTGGTTACTACCAAACGTGCGGCCTATC
>JBDHXS010000117.1:0-12810 GCA_039810845.1 Runella sp.
GTTGGGAATACCGATAAACATCAGTTGTTCAAAAGCGCGACGGGAGGCTATATCTTCTAAACTATTACGCCCAGCAGCCAATGTTTTGTCTTCTTCGCCTGTGCCTGATACCAGTAGTGTGATTTCGCCTGTACCTTGATTTTCATTTTCAAAAAGAATTTGAGGACCGTTGGTAACGGTACGGCGGCAGTGAGTAAAGCAGATGATTAGAATAAAATAGTAGAAGAATTTTTTCATTATAAAGAGCTTATTTAGTGATTGTGGAGACATAAATTTTGTTAGATGGATTGAAAAATGCTTTAATATCCTTACCACCATCTGTTACTTTACAAATAGTGACATCGCCCTCAACTTTTTCCACTTTTAACCGACCAATGGCAGTCTTGCGATGCAATTGCTTCTGGCCTACTGTTTTGGTAGTTTCATTAATTACTTCTAAAGAGCGAGAAGAACTGAGTCCTTCACCCTTTCCACCCGCAATCATAACCTCAAGTGCTTCTTCCCCTTTCAATTTGGTAATCTCGACAATAGAAAAAACTAATGGATAGTTATCATTGATAAAATCCATGACAATTTTATCAATGTTCAGCGTAGCAGCACCCAATGTATTCATTGTACTTTCATTGGTATAGGCTCCTGTTTTGCCTCCAGTTGCTACGTTTACAAGTCCTGCTAAAGTTGTTGCCGTTTTTCGATTCGAGTAGTCAGATATACTTTTGCTGTCTTTGGTTTCTCCTGTACTTACATCTACTACTTTGAATGAAAATGTAGTTCCAGAACTCCCAGATGAGCTTACTGTCCCAACGACTAATTGAGTAGCCCCAATTAGCTCGCCTTGTTGAGCCAGTTTTGTACTATTGAGATATACTTCATTTTTCTGAGCTTCGAGTTCCTTGAAGATTTGTTCAAAATTGGTACGTTCTATGACAGTAAAGCGCTTTGATTTGATAAAAGCACTTTCTACTTTTTGTGAAATAGCATCTGCATCTGCTCGATTGACATTGGAACCATATTGAAATGGGAGAATGGCAATGGTAGGTTTAAGGTTGATTTCTTGGCTAAAGGCATGAGCTAACAGCCAAAAAAATAGTAAATTTGATAAAATAAGCTTTTGCATCGGTCGCAGGGAGATTAGTGATAAATAAGATGAATTACCTTTGCAAAGGTCTTTAACAATGATGTTGTCCAAAATCGAATAAATTCGATAAAAAGCTCTTTTTTGTCGAATTTATTCGAAGTAAAAAAGTAGATTTTTTCGGCAAAACAGGTATTTTTTCGATAGAAAGGCTGGCCAAACAATAAGATATTCGCATTCATTTTCAACTACTGATAGTATGCCTATTCGTTTTCTTTTCTTTAATGTAATCATAAGTATAGTAGTAGGGCAAGGTGCTTGGAGTCAGGTGTTATTATCAGATACAGTCAATGAATATCATTTGGGAACTGAAGTATCTTATTTGGAAGATGCTAAGCATTTATTGACATTTAAGCGCGTTCAAAGTCAACAGCAACGGTTTCGCCCTTTTCCTTCTATTAATCCTAATTTTGGATTTACGAATTCTTCTTACTGGTTACATTGGAAACTTACCAATAAAGCTTCTCAAGTCACGACCAATTGGCTGTTGGAAGTTGGCTACTCTGCTTATGCTGAGATAGATGTATATCTTGTAGATGACACTAATAAGGTGATTTATCAAACAGCGGGCGATTGGCGCACTGCACGAAACCGCGTTTTATCTTTTCATAATTATGTATTTCCCTTACCCTTAGCTTCTCAAAGAGAATACCAAGTGTATATGCGATTGCGACCTTTGATAGGTCAAGTAGTAATTCCTCTTACCATGTGGAGTTCTTCCGCTTTTACCCATTATGCTGGGCTGTACAATCTTTTTTGGGGAGTTTATATCGGTATGTTGTTAATTGTACTTTTATATCATGGCATTGTTTATCTCTTCAACCAACGCTCTGTAGGCTATGAGGGGTATTTGTATTTAACAGGCTACTTATTTATGTATTTAGGCTTTGAGCTTACGCGTGGTAGCTGTTTAGGGGTCAGGTATTTTTGGGTACATAATTACTGGATGATAAACAATGGTTTCATTACAATGTTTTTTGTAATGACTACCCTTTTTGCTGCTTTTTATGGCAAAATGCTTGATTTGAAAAAATACACCCCAAAGCTTTTGTGGCTGATAAGGATAGGATTGGGGGGATGGGGAGGAATTCTGCTATTAATTTATTCTGGTGTATTAACCATCTCAAAAAATGCAGTGACTTTGGGAGCAGGCACGCTCGTAGGAGGGTTAATTATTACGGCTGCCTACCTAAGTTGGAAAAGAAGAAATGACTACCGCCCTGGTCTTTACTATTTGTTGGCAGCATCAGTATTGTATGCGGGTGGGGTCATGTTGCTCCTAACTCGATGGGGATTATTACCATCAGGTCATTTTTTTTCGATGAATGCCCTCAATGTAGGCTCTCTTTTAGAGTTTGTGATGCTTTCAATTGGACTGAGCTTACAAATTCAATGGGAACACACAAAAAACCGACAACAAATACGAGAAACGCAAGAAACGCAAATCGCTTTGTTAGAAAAAACGTATTTTCAAGCACAAGAAGAAGAACGGAAAGAACTTTCGATGTTGCTACATGACCAATTTGCAAATGAACTATGGGCTTTAAGATACAATATTCAAAAACTCTATACCGAATACATAAGCACATTAAATGCTACCCGATTAGAAGAAGCCTTGAACACTATTAAAAAAGTCTTGGAAGGAATTCGGACTATATCGCACTATTATGTTCCTGATCGTTTTGAAGAAAAAGGATTAAAGATGATGTTACAAGAGTTGACACGCCGCTTGGGCGATACTACCTCTGTACGATATTTACTACATTTGAAAGGCCATGAAGAACAGTTGCCTACTCGAGTACAGTTGCAACTATACTATGTTGTGTTTGAGCTGACCGCCAACATTACTAAACACTCGCAGGCTACCGAAGCAGGGTTGATTTCCTATCGTGAAAACGGGTATTATGTATTCCAAATAAGAGACAATGGGCGAGGAGGATTACCTAAAATCGAAGACAGTAAAGGCAGTGGATTGAAAAACATTCAACGTCGCTTAAATAGTATAGGTGCTATATTAGAAGTCCAGTCTTTAGAAGAAGAAGGGACGACGACAATTATTCGAATTACTCTGTCTCACCCATTTTAACCAACCCATATTTATAAGCATATATACTTACAAATACATCACTACTTACCCCTAGCTTTTGATAGAGATTTTTACGATGAGAAGAAAGGGTATTTGCATTAATATTCAGTTTTTGAGCGATATAATTGTTGTTTTTGCCTTTTGCAATTAATATCATTATCTTTTTTTCCTGATCTGTGAGTTTAATAGAACTCACAGGAATTTCTTCATCTTCTTCATTAGTAATTTCCTGCAAAAGGTCAGTGACGCGTGGGCTATAATATCGTTTCCCTTTACAAACTTGGGTAAGTGCTAATACAAACTCATACTCGTCGTCATTTTTAAAAGTATAAGCATCCGCTCCAGCCCTCAACGCATCCTTAATAAAAGACGGGCGTTCTTCATAGGTATGGAAAACTACTTTTATATCGGCATAGAGTTGTTTAGCTTTGGCTGTAAGCTCAATGCCTGTTTGGTCAATGCCCAAATGTAAATCCGTAACAATGATATCTACTTTATTTTTTTCAATAAAAATTATAGCCTCTTTGAGAGACGACCGCTCGCCTACGATTTCTAATTGGGGTTGTTCCCCCAAAATAGCACGAATGCCTTTGGTAGTAGTAAAATGGTCTTCTACAATTAATACTTGAAATTTTTCACTTGAGTAACGACGCTCCGCCATAACATAAAAAGTAGTTAAACAAGGACGAAATATACTACTTTTTATATAATTCGCTCTACATGACATAAACGAGCCTCTAAGAAATACCTAAAGGCTCGTCTGTGGATAGAAATAATAAGGCTTTACCACAAAAAAGTGTTTATGTACCGTAAAAACCCTGGAAATAACTCCCAACGTTTGCAGTAGTAAATCCAAACATGATGAGAATGTCCGTAGAAATTGACGGAATCACTGAAAAGTAAATGACGAAAAACAATCATTTGGATTTTGCGAATTTTTTCATTGGCTGTACCTGCTACAATAAAACGCTTTTTGGTGCGAAACCCCTCTCTTAGTGCATAAAAGTACATCTGAGCTACTTCGGTTGTTGGCATCTTACTGCCTCTATTTTTCCAAATACAAGTAATCTCAGCAGTTTGATTAAATGCTATTTGTTCTGAATCAATCTTTTGACTTTGTTCAGGAGTAAGCACTTCAAAATATCTTTTGTAGTTGGTACTCACGACAAAACCACCCATCCAAATATCAGGGGCAGTGGGACGGTAAACAACATACACAGAAGCTTGGAGAAGATAATCAAGGGGGGTAGCTGTTCCTTGATTGAGAATCTGGGTTGCAGCAAAACATTCTAGTTCAGCCACAGTAGTGAGTTTTTTGAGAAGTAGTAACATGAAGCAAACATTTTAAGGTTTGCTTCTTCATGTTTGGAATACGATTTTTGGAATCTACTTTTTTTACTTTTTTGAAAATATTTTACAATCAACAGAAATTCAGCTATTTAATAGAAAATATCAAGGATTATAGGCCCAGAAATTACCATTTTTTGTAGCTACATAACCACGACATGGAAAAGAAAAATCAAAGACAATATCTTTACTTACAAAAGGAGGAGGAGTGTTTTGTCCCCACTCAGCATAAGCATATTGCCATAATTCGGAATTATTAGTAAATAGATAGGTACGTCGCCTAAGAGACCAAGCCATAAGCGGGAATTGTTGTGTTTGAAAACCAGGAAAAGGAGCGCGTACCGACCAATTATCGTTATAAAAATGATATTGTAATACCAATGACTGTTTGGGTAAAAGAAATAATCCTATTGAAAAAGTGTTAAGTGATAATGAAGCTTGCTCAAAAGAGGCATTTGCACTCAACTTATACGAACTTTTTTGTGTCCAAGTTTCAACAGTAGGATTAAACTCCCAACAATGAAGTTGGGTATTACTAGCTATGGTTTCGGTAAAGAATACATATCCTCTCTCTTTTAAGTCATTTCTTGGTTCTTTCACAGCCATACTGACCACTCTCCCAGTTGCCTTAAAAGGGAGTTTTGTAGGGTGTTCATTCCAACGGTCATTAGAAGGGTCATATTCCCAAAGCAGATTGTGAGTGAGTATATATCCTTTATTGTTGGCTGAAAAAGTAGTTTGAATCGTTTGGAAGGTAGCAGGAGGATTTTTTTTTGTCCATTGAGGCGTATTTCTCGGATCAAACTCCCACAGTTGATTTTGGTCAGTTAAGCATACATACCCTTTCAGACCGATACTGAAAGTAGCATAATTCCCTTGAGCTGTAAACGGGAGTTTTTCTAAGGGTTGCCACGCATCACAAACCGCATTTTCATAAAGTTGTTGTACTATAAAAGTAGTTGCAAACTCTATATCTATAGATGGGTTTTCTCCCATATAAGGATACATGATAGAGGTTGGATTATCGGAAGTTGGAACGCCTAAAATAGCCCCAATTTGATATAGAAAAACGTGAATAAGTTCATTTGGAGTCCAGTAATGGTTATCGTTAAGCGACAAAATGAGGGTACCATCAGGATTTTTTGAGATAGCTACCAAACTTTCAACAGGCTGAGGTAGCCAGCCTATATAGATAGTATCAGGTGTAAAAGTTACCTGTTCCGGAGAGACAAATTGGAAAATAACATCCGCTTTGTTGTTTGGAGCTACATATATAAATGACTTGTCTATAGCTAATGCCCATAAATCGAAAGCACTATTAAGAAGACTGGTTTGGAAGGCAGGACTACTTATTTGTGGATCGCCTTGAGAAAAATACGTACGTAAGGTAAATGTGAGGCAGCAATCCGAGATATTTCTTTTGGCGGTTGCATTGGCAAGTTTACCCAACCCCCACTTAGGAGGCACATTATTTTTAATGTCAAGTTTATTGCATCCTGTGATTCCCCATAAAGAGAGGAAAATGATGAATATTGTAGAAAATTGTTTCATAATTTACCAACATCTTGCAGATAATTGTATTCCGATTTGCGGAACATACATAGGAGATTCTTTATAATTTTTTAATATGATTTTTTGTGCTTGATATGTCAGCCCTAAACGTGCATTTATTTTTGTTTTGTCACGACTAAGCTGAATCAAGCCAACTCCCACAATCGGACTCAAGGATGACATAGCCCTAATAAATTGAATAGAAGAAGGGGCGTGAAAATTTTGATAACTGAGACTGAAAGGAATATCAAAAGAGCCTCCCAAAGAAACATAAAGACCTTGCTTTAAGAGTTGGTAATTGCGTTTATTACTTACGGTAGTGAGTATCGCCTGTGGAGCTACTTGCACCCCCTGCCATTTAAACTGCTCTACTTTATATTTTAAGTTGTTTTGAGTATCGTAAGTAGCAAATTCCATTCTTTTGTAAACTACACTGCTTTCCAGCCACAAGAAATTATACCAGCTAAACCAAGTTAGTTTTGCACCGACATAAGCACTCGGTTTTGTAAATTGAGCCGATAGAGCATTCTCTCTATAAATTTCAGGGGTTGTCCACCGCTGATTAGCAGCAACGCTCACGCCAATGACAGGTTCTATGGTAAATTTATGTTTACGCTTAATATATTCCCAAAAAAGCCGTTCGGATGGAGAAAGATCAGCACTATCAGAACCAAAAGCATTTTCAGATAAATCAAAAATAAAATTACTGGCAGCCTGACCACTTAATAAACGAGTGATATTAACTTTCTTTTTGTTTTTTATTTCTTTGTCACGTATCAATCGAGTCGCTTTTTGAAGTGTCTTTTCATAAGTTTTGGTGGTGTTTTGAGAAGTTGAAGGTATTTTTGAAAGTGGTTGAGCCTGGCTTAGAGCATCCCATAATAACAAAGTATGCTTTTTTCGGGTTGAAATGCTTGGATGTGTTGTACTCCAAACTTCTGCCTTTTGTTGGGTTTGAAAGGCATATTGCGTCCAAATTGATTCTAATTCATTTTTTTTTATTCCGCGTTGAAATAATATCCAGGTAGCAGTAGCATCTGCTTGAAATTCTTTCAGATGTTGATAAAATGATTGAAGTTTTAAGGTACTTTCACTGACAATACGTGTAGAATCTCCTTTACGATTGATTTTATAAGCACAATAGATTGTTTGACCATTGTGTTTTTCTATGCTGATTTTGGGAAGGCGGCTATCATTAAAAACATTTTTTTCGTCAGTATGCAAATGCAAATGATGTCCTATCTCATGAGCCATTACAAACCGCTCTGCCCAAGATGCTTTTTTTTGCATTTCATTCAGGAAGTCGTTGTTGTAAAGAATGTATTTGTTTTCCTTGCACTTGAGCGCACGGGCATTGGCTGTACATTGGGGGAGTTCTAAGACATCCTGGATTTTTACTCCTACCAATACTGCCAACTTGTCAACTTCTTTTTGAGCTTCTGTTTCGTCGCCAAACTGATTGTCTTTCATAGGGAGTTCTTCGCAACGACATATTTGTTTTATTGTTGGAATATCGTCTCTTACAGCTGGTTGTGCATAAATCTGCTGTAAAACCATAAGACTGCCGCCAATCATGAAGAAATATTTTCTCATTTGTGAGAGCGATTAGGATAAATAGGTTCAAGAATGCTAACACCCGAAGATTTCTTTTTTAGTATATATAAAAAGGTATCTGCTTGTAGTTTTAGTGAGTCATTACGATAGGAAAGTAATAGGGTATTACTACTTAAAATTGTCGGCGGAGGATTATAAAGTTTTAATGTGTCGCCATCGTAATTGACAATATTGGAAGGTTGGGTGTTGTCAATATAGACCAATAACGGAACCTGACTTACTACTGAATTGGGGGAGTCACCAAAACCATTATCATTTGGCACAGCTATAGATCGTCGAATAATTTTAGTGGCAACCAACCGTGGAGTAGTAATTGTATGATTTTTGAAAATCAACCAACCTATCCCCAAACCAATAACAAGCATAGCAACTAAAGTTGCATACTTAAAGGCCAACTCTCTCAGGCGTTGCAGATTACCCGAAGGTAGGTTGGAAGTAGTAGATATTTGCTCTAATTCTTGTTGAATTTGCAGTTCAGCATATTGTTTTTCAAAAAAGTCATGAACACCCATTTGGAACTGTACTTTTTTGAAGAGTATCTCATCTTTTTCCATTTCTTCTTCAAAAAGAGTCTGTTCTTTGTCAAGGAGTTTTCCTTTAAGATAGGAATCTATTCTTTCAAATTCATGAGGAGTAATTTCCATTTTAAAATTTTAAATAAAAAGTTTTTCTTTTGCTTTTTGTTTAGAAATTCGTTTGCTGGCCTTTTCTTTTTCAATTTTTTCTTTACATTTTCTAACTTCAGTTTTGATATACTCTAACGGGTATGGAAAATCACCTTTGAATTCTTTATATACAACAGGATAGCTATCAATTATAAACCGCTGATAACAATGCTGATATGCTTTATCAATACGTTTATTTTCTTCAAATCCTACAACTTCTCCTATCTGATTAACAATAGCACTTTTCAACTGGCGCAGTTCTTCGTAATAAATTTTTTCATTGTCTGTAACCATATTAAATAACCGAAAACTTTTAAGCAATAAATCTCGGCACGGCTTTCTTTCTATTTGTCCAATCAAGCTTTCGAGCAAAGAAAATAATTTGCTACGTGTATCGCTATTTAAAATTTTTTCCCATTTGAATATCATAGAGGTTTGACGGACAATAGCAGGGTAAGCAAGCTTACGAAAAATAGATTTAACCACAATGCGTGCTATTCCATCAATATAAGTAGTAATCGAAGATTTGAGTTGAAAATGAGTATCTTGAATGTTTTTTAAAAAGATTTCATAGACTTGGCTGATCGCTTGGTCTGCAATCATATCAAGAATCAAATTCTCAGAATAACCCGTATCTTTTATCTTTTTGTATTCAATGGCCGTATAAAAATGACATTGCTTCTGAATATATTCGTTAATTGACACGGGCAAATGGGCAAGATGCCCCGTTTGTCGAATTTTTTTTAATATTTGCTGTTGATCAATGTGTTCTAACAAATTGTTTTTAATGTCATTTTCTTCCCAAGTTTGCGTACGTTCGTCTTTTTGAATTCGTAAAATTAGTGCTTGAATAGCTAATCGGGCAGTAGCTTTAGCACTATTTGGACTCAAGCCTAAGTCTTGTGCTTTTTGAGCAGAATAATCTAAATATAGTTTTTCAAAACTTTGGGCAGCTCTATAACCAATGTGTACCTTAAAGAGCAACCGTTTGAAATTAGGGAAAGGCATGGAAAAAAAAATTAAGCAATTTATTTAAAAATAAAGCAATCTTCTATAAGATTTCCAAAATTATTGGTTAAATTGTTTTTTTCTTTAAAGAATAGTACAATAACCACTATAAATATATGAAAAACTTTTTTTATTTAGGATTACTACTTTATTTAATAGCTTCTTGTCGAAAAGTAGAGAAAATAGAAACTGAAACAAAAGGCAATAAATTGGAAGGCTATTGGAAACTGAAAAGTTTTACGGTCGATCCTCCTTTAGTTGGTGCTATTAGTGATTTAACTCCTTTTTTAGATCCTTGTGCTACAAAAGTGACCTTTTATTTTCGGGATAACGGCACTACTACTTTTGTGGATGTTCCTGAAGTATGTAAAGGTGATTTAGAAGGAATTAATTTGAATACAGATGCCATCTCCAAATGGAAGTTTGAAGGAGAAAAGCTCATCATTTTCAACGACTACTCCACTCAAAAAGATGAATATGAGTTTCAGAAAAAGGAAGATACCATGATTTGGAAAAGAAAGCAAGTTGTTACCTTACCAGCAGCGTTGGGAGGTAACCAAACCGCAGGACTTATACTTACATTTACAAGGCGTAAATAACTCTCACCGCACCAAAAACTGCACTCTGCGGTTGCGTTGACGGTTTTCTTCGGTGTCGTTGGGAGCAATGGGCTTGGTTTGGCCTTCGCCTCTATGCGTAATATTTGCTTCATTTACTCCTTGGTTGGCTAAGTAATTGGCAATCACTTTGGCGCGTTGCTCAGAGAGCGTCTGGTTAAGGCGCGGGTCACCAACGTTGTCAGTATGCCCTACAATTTCAATATGAATTTCAGGACTTCTTGTCATAATCGCTGCCAAACGATTCAATTGGCCGTGGGCTTCTGAACGTAAAATGTAGCTACTTTGATCGAAATAAACATTGTCTTCAATCGTGAGTGATTGTCCTGCTTTGATATTGTCAAATATTTTCTCATTGACTACTGCTTTTCCCCTAGCAATTGTGTTCTTTTTGCGAGGAATAAGGGCGATATTGGTCAAAAACTCTCCTCTTTTCGCCAATTCTTCTGTTTCCAGTCGCAGGGTTTGGGGTTCGTAGCCGTTGGCTTCGGCTTCTACGATGTAGGTCTGCCCTACTTGTAAATTAGCACGTGCATCAGAGTATCTTAATCTAACAGCTATGGCTTTTTGGCTGGCTTGGTTGGAAACTTTAAACCGCAAATGAGGAATAGATCTTTTTGTATTGGCATCAAGGATTTTAAAAGAAAACGCCTTGGTCAAAGCTGCAGCAGGTTTAGTAAGGTCTGCGGTTAGTTTGGCTTCAAAATTAAAAACCTGGCCTACTTTCATTTCTTCGGCATCCAAGTCTTGTTTAAGTGGGGCATAGCCTACCGCAACGGTTTCGATGTGATAAATATCGGGTTCACTGATTTTATACTTAACTGGCATAGGCGAAGCCGTTCCTCTAAGTTCGGTGGTTTGTTCGGTAAGCGAAGCAGTGATTTTGAAAGTAGCTGCAATACGTCGGCCTGTAGTACCATCCTTGGCCGACAAATTGACATAAGTATCACCGATTTTAGAAAGCTTTATGAGCAGTTCACTATTTTCGCTCAGTATGGGTAGGGCTTTTTCCAAGGATTGCTGATAAGGCATAAAGCCTTTTGCTTCGGCTTCTATGAGGTATTGGTGGTCAGGATTTAATGGTGTAGCGGCTTGCCCGTTAGGTGCGCCTTTAACGTTTAGTATATACCGTTTGTCGGTTTGATCCATCACACGCAGACTCGCAGCAAGCGGTTGAGTGGTTTGATCGTCCAAAATTTTAAGCCGAAGCACCACATCCATCTTTGACAATTTAATAATTTGGAGTGCTTGACCTGTAGGCAATCCTGCCGTCATCGCCATTTTTGATTCATATCTTCGATAGCCATTGGCTGTGACGATCAGAGAATAGGGTTGTTTTTGAATCACAACAGTGGGGTTGAAAGTCCCCCCTTCGGCATTGGTATTGCCTGTATAGCTTTCTTTTACTTCATCGGTTAGTTTAAATTGGGCAGCAATGGGTTTATTTGTGAGGGCATCTACCGCCAAAAATTGTAGCTCTTGTTTGGGAATGCGATTGAGCGGAATTTCGATGCCTTCGCCCGCTCTTATTTTGACAATCTCCTTGTAAGTTTCGTAGTCTGGGGCCGATACTTCTAAGGTATATTGCTCTGTTTCTTTCATTTCCGCCAACCAGCTTCCTCCCACATTGGGGTTCTTTTTAACAGGAATAAACTGTCCCGTATGGTTTTCTTTTAGGGTAATTACAGCTTTTTGTACGATTGCTCTTTGTTTTTTGTCTATGACCAAAATAGTATGACCTGCATTTTCGCTGGTGGCTACGGCAAAGGTTTTGGGTGGGTTGACCGATTCTAATTCAATAATAAAAGGATATATACCATTAACAGCTGTTGTATTCGGCTCAAAGGTGTGCGTTTGTCGGTAAGTTTTGTACTCTTGGAGCGCTACAAATACTTGGTATTGAATACCTGATTTTACTTGTACGACATACCAATCGTTGACCATCTGCCCAGTCAGTTCTGATTCAGTATTGACAGCCAACACCGATACAATAGGAATCAAAGGCCGTTTGGTGTATTTATCTCTTACTTCGACACCGAGACGAAATTCTGTTTGGGCAACAACGGTCTTTACCCAAAAGCCTGACAATAAAAATAATAAGTAGAGAAAACGCTGCATAGGTTAGGGATAATAAGTAGGCAAATTTAGCTACTTTCCCCTAAAAAACGCAAATTCAAAAAGAAGAGCTATTTTTATTACGTTTGGCGGCCGAAAATGTAGAAAAGCACAAAAACAAAAAAGGGAAATACCTTATTCGGCATTCCCCTTATGTCGGATAGTATCCGATTTATTTGTCACTGTTGTTTTCTTCTTTTGTCTCTTTTTTATTCAGAACTTTCTTCGTGACGAGTGTTCCTGCTTTGAGGCGTTTTGATATTTCAATAAATGGCCCCGAGATGATTTCTTCACCTTCTTTTAGTCCAGAGAGTATTTCAATATTTTCAAAATCACTGATACCTGTTGTCACTTCACGAATTGCCGCCTTACCTTTGTCATTTATGAAGACTAACTCCTTAAGTTTCTCTTCTTTCTTGGGTTTTTGCTCGTTTTGATTGTTGGATGGCGGTGTATTTCCATCTTCTGGTTTTTCTCCTTCGGTATCTTTGCCTCGCGTAGTTACGGCTGCGATAGGCACTGATAAAATGCCTGCTTTCCGCTCCGTGATAATCTCAACAGCGGCAGTCATTCCTGGTTTGAAAGGATACGATTTCTTGGCGCGTTTGGTCATTAAATCGCGATAAGAAGAATTTAGGATTTTGATTTTCACTTCAAATTCTGTTACGGCAT
>JBDHXS010000118.1:0-12802 GCA_039810845.1 Runella sp.
CTAATACTCGGAAGTAGGTAGCGTACTCAGAAGGTACCCAACTGTCTTTCCCGAAAAGAATTCTGTCCTGCCATTTGGTAAAAAATTGCTTGGAAGCACGGGGCTGACGGCCTAATTCGGCAATTACAGCTCCGATTTCTACATACATATTGGGAAACTTCTGCATCAAACTATCCAATTTACGGAGGTCGTTGGGATACCAACCCATGTGCGCATTGATAAAAGTCGTTTTGGGATGGCGGGCAAATACAGCGTGTTGCTCTTTCATCAACGAGTCAAACGGAACGGGGTCAGTACTGCTTCGCTTACGACCTGCATGGGTTTTGAGTTCAAGCCAACGTTCATTATAACGATCCATCGGGTCCCAGAAAGATTTAGGGTCGGCGGTATGAATAATGACCGGAATACCCAATTCGCCACATTTAGCCCAAATCGGGTCAAGGCGAGGGTCACTTACCGCTACACGTTTGCCGTCTGTGTCTTTAATGCCACTGAAGCCCAAACTTTTATATACTTTCATGCCTACGGCTCCTGCTTTTACATCGTCTTCAATCTGTTTGGCAGCTCGTGCGCCATAACCTGGCGAACCAATACCTTTAAGTTCGGGATTGGTAAAAACCATAAACCGTTTGGGATAATTTTTACGAACGTTGGCAATAGCCCCCGTAATGGTCGAGGTACCCTCTTCCCACTGCTGCGAAAAGCCGCGGCCACTGAGATTGACCAGCACTCCCATATTCAAGGCATCCATGTCGGCCACAAGTTTACCTAAATCTTGGGTATTCATCCCAAATTGATGATTGTGTACATCAATAAAAGGGAATTTGGAACGTGTTACTTTGTGCTCTGCTACTTTGAGCGTCGAGACAGGATCGTATTCCTCAAAACCCAAAGGTTGTTCAATTTGTCCGCCGTTGGTAGTTTGACCACAGGCTGCTAAGGCTATCATACTGCAAAGAAAGGTAAGGTGGTGTTTCATACTATTACTTTTTATTGTTGTTGACTACTCTTTTCATTTATAAATCAATGCAACACAATGTGCGGCGATTCCTTCTTTCTTGCCTACAAAACCTAAATGCTCGGAAGTGGTGGCTTTGATCGAAATATCTTCAATATCAATAGCCATTACTTTTGAAAGACATTCTTTCATTGCTGGAATATGAGGATTGAGCTTGGGCTCTTGAAGCACGACGGTCACATCCACATTTCCTACTTCGTAACCTTTTTCACGAATCATTTCTAACACTTTAGCAAGCAATAGTTTACTATCAACTCCTTTCCATTGTGGGTCTTTGTCCGAAAAATGATAGCCAATGTTACGCATGTTTGCCGCTCCCAAAAGCGCATCACAAAGCACATGACAAACTACGTCGGCGTCTGAATGTCCTTTGGCTCCGTGGGTGTGGGGAATTTTAATTCCCCCTAACCAAAAATCACGCCCTTCTTCCAATTGATGTACGTCGTATCCGTGGCCGATTCTAAATTTCATACGTCTTTTTTTAGTTTACTGCTCGATAGTACATCGTTGAACTGTTGTTTTTAGAAAGTACTTTTTTGGCCATTGCTTGTATTTCCTCAACTGTTACTGCTTGAATTTTCTCTGCTTCCAGATTGACCAAATCGGGGTTTCCTATACTAGCCGCATAAGCCAAGTTCATGGCTCGATTCAACAACTCCACTTCCGAGAACGCCAATGTTGACTCTGCTTGATTTTTCACTTTCGCAAGTTCGGTTTCTGAGAGCGAGATTTCTATCATTTCTTGTAACAGTTCTTCTACTGCCGCGTCTGCTTCTTCGAGCGAAACACCTGCATTTAGATTTCCCTGTACGACCAATAGCCCTGGGTCAATCGAAGAAGTATTGTACGCATTGATATTTGAAAATAGACGTCGTTCCTTTAACAATTTTTGGTACAAACGAGCCGATTTTCCGCGACCTAGCACGTCTCCTAATAAATCTACTGCATAAAAATCTGGCTCAAAGCGTCCTGGCACATGGAAAGCCTTATAAATTGCATTGAGAGGTACTTTTGCCTCGCTTTCCAAAAAACGGGCTGAAGTCTGCAAAGGCTCCTGTGGTAAATTTCTGACATATTTTTCTCCAGCAGCAATAGAACCAAACCATTTTTCAGCCAAAGCCTTCACTTGCGGTACGGTTACATCACCAGCTACGACCAAAGTGGCATTGTTGGGCAAATAATATTTAAAGAAAAACGCCTTTACATCGTCCATCGTTGCATTTTCGATATGACTGATTTCCTTTCCAATCGTCGCCCAGCGATAGGGATGAACTTGATATGCCAATGGGCGGAGTTTCAACCACACATCACCGTACGGTTGATTCAAATAACGCTGTTTAAATTCTTCGACCACTACTTTTTGCTGAACTTCGAGTACCTTAGGGTCAAACGACAAACTCATCATACGGTCGGATTCGAGCCAAAAGGCCGTTTCGATATTGACGGCAGGAAGCGTAATATAATAATTGGTGATGTCGGGCGAAGTAAAGGCATTGTTTTCGCCTCCAACTTTTTGAAGCGGTTCGTCATAAGCAGGAATGTTTTTAGAACCCCCAAACATCAAATGTTCAAACAAATGCGCAAAACCTGTACGATTTTCGTCCTCATCGCGCGAGCCGACATTGTATAAAATATTCACCGCTGCCATAGCGGTCGTATGGTCTTCATGCACATACACTTGCAGGCCGTTGTCGAGGGTAAAATAGTCGTATTGAATCATTGAAAATCTATCTTCTAATCAAAAAAATCGGTTTTAAAAAACTCTTTATTGGTGATTTAACGTTAACAACAAAGCGAAAGGTTTCAAGCCATTTGCCAAAAATAGCATTTTCTATCTATCCGTCTTTACAGCTACATGAAACGAATGTTTTTTTTATGGTCTTGCCTTTTGTCTTTTGCCTTTTGTTCTTTTTTTTCTACTGCCCGCGCCCAAATCCTGTACGACACTGCTACCCAAAATATGGTCTTGGAAGTGATAGACCACATTTACAACTATGAGTTTGGCGAGATTGAGCCTTTGGCAAAACAGATTCGAGCCAAATACCCTCATCACCCCGTCAATGCCATGCTGAAAGCCATGCAATTGCAGTGGCAATACCTGCCTGTCAAAGACAACAAGTCCCTAAGTGGACAATATTTAAGTTTACTCCAAGAGTGTCTGACCAAAGCACAAGCCTTAGAAAAAGACGCCAAAACGCGCCCTGAAGCCGCTTTTTTTTCGATGGCAGGACATGGTTATATCGCATTGGTACACAACTACAACGACGATAAAATCAAAGCAGCCAGCGAGGCCAAACAAGCCTACAATTATGTCATGGATGGTTTCAAATATATGGAACGTAACCCCGAATTTTACTTCTCTTCGGGATTGTGCAACTACTACATCATTCGCTACCCCGAAGATCACCCCATTGTAAAGCCGATCGTTATTTTTTTCAAAGATGGTAACCGCGATGAAGGACTTCGTCAGATGGATATTGCAGCGCGAAAAGGTGTTTTTACGCGTACTGAGTCTGCTTTTTATTTAGCAAGAATTTTTCTCAAACACGAGTTGCGTTATGATAGGGCAAGCAGCTATTTAGCTACCCTGACACAAAAGTACCCCAACAATCCCATTTTTTTGATGAAACATACCGAAGCATTATTGCTTTTAGGAAAATACGAAGAAGCCCAACCCTATCTGGAACGGTTCAAAAAACGCAACGATAAATTTTTCCCTATTGCATGGCATACATTTGAAGGTTTAATCCAAGAAAAACACCTCAAAAATGAGCAAGAAGCAATCAAATCATACCAATCTGCCCTTCGGCAGCCTTACGACGATGAATATACCAAAGAATATCATGCCTTCGCTTATGCGGGTTTGGCGCGAATAGCTCTTCGTGCAGGCGACCGTAAAAAAGCCATTGCCTATTACAAAAAAGTAGAAGAACTTGCCGAATACAAAGCGTTAATAAAAGAAGCAAAGACATTTCTCAAATAGCTCAACGCGCTTATGCCCAAATGGCTATAATGGTGGCCAAGAGGATTAAAAACGTAATGATTAGTTTTTTCATGGTTCGCTGGGTTTGACAAAGACATCGGAAAATCATCCGCTTTAGCCAAACACAAACCATGCCAACTTCGTCTGCGCAGTGGGGGTTTTTGGTGCTATAAACGCCGTTTGATAACTTTTTTTGGAAGTCCATAAATGAATGATTATTATTCGGTTTTCAAACGTATTCCTCTCATTTACCACACGATGTCGCCGCAACAAAAACGCTCCCGTACCTTCAAACTCATTCGCTACTTAGCCCAGCAACCCGCCAAAATGATTCCTCAGTTGGCCGAGTGGCTCGAAACCGACAAAACCCCTCAGCTCAAATCTTATCTTAACGAAAGAATAAGAAATTTGCAGTGGTAAACCCAGTGCGACACAAGTTGTCAATCCTTTATTTTTGTTTTGTGCCATCAACCATTTCCAAATGCGCTTTAAACTATACTTAAAACCCGAACGCGACGGACAGCGGCTTTTGTTCAACTACCAATATCCGCTTCAAGCTTGGATTTACGGGCTGTTGCATCAGGCTGATACCGACTACGCTGTTTTTTTACACCAACGTGGCTACCTCACGCCTGACAGTCGAAAAACTTTTAAACACTTTACTTTTTCGTCATTGGACATTCCCAAGACCGAGCCTGTTCGCAAAGGCGATACGTATATGATACTCCGTAGCCCCGTCATCACGCTATTGGTATCGTTTTATGTGGACAAAGCTGCGGAAGATTTTGTGATGGGATTGTTTCAAAATCAACGTCTCAGTCTATTTAACCGCGAATACCGCGCTGATTTTGTGGTGGAACGGGTAGAAACGATGGCCGATTTCGGATTTTCGATGGCCGATGGAAAAAAAACTATTCTGTTCCGAACCGTTTCACCGATGGTGGTGGCGGAGAAGGTAGATGGTTTAGACCAATACCTCTCCCCTACTGACGAGGCTTTCGGACGTTTTTTTGCCGTCAATTTGATAGACAAATATCGTTCGATAAACACCGAGCCAATGATGCAGTTAGATGCGGATGCGGCACAACGGCTGGTCAAATTTGAATTGATAAGTGACCCAGCCCGCATCAAAAAGCGAGGTTTTTTGGCCAAGGAGGGAAAACTGGAGAAAGAAACAAAAGTGATTGGCTATCACAATTTTACGTTTGCTCTTACTGCCCCCGCCGAGCTGCTGGAAGTGGGCTATTTAGGAGGATTTGGAAAGTATTGTTCGATGGGGTGTGGGTGTGTGGAGGTGGTTAACGATTCTTGAGGCTTGACCAATCTGCATTTGCAAAGACGGTTTTCATCATATATTCCGTTTTTGCTTTTGCTGCCTCTTCAACGGACTCGAAAGGTCGATTTAGGGAGTGTTTGGGAGAGGGCATGTTACTTAAACTTATTTGATACTTTTTATTTTGGCTATGAACTCGTCTTTTTTTAACGATTTTCCTTTTAAGGCACGAATTTCTTCCCAAGACATTTCTTGGATGGTTTTTCCTGTGATGCTATTGACCGCAGTACTCTTGTCTGATTTCTTGTTCATTGGCTACTTTGACTTGAAGAAAGATAATTTTTTGGTCTTCGACATTCAAAGCTAAACACAAGAAGCGAGATTTACTACTAAAACCAATCATAAAATAATAGTAATCATGCAATTCAAACCCACTAATAGGAGATGTACAGGAATAATGGTTTTCAAAAACGCTGATGATTTCTGCTTGGCTGATTTTGTCTTTTTGCAGCTCCAGCATCTTCAACTGGTTAAAATCGTACTCAAAATCAAATTGTTCCATAAGAATATTTTATTGGTTAATAAAAAGCTTGTTGAGAAGTGGTACGATTGTGTGACGCAAGTCCGTCACAGGTAATTTAATAATTTCAAATCCTATTTCTAACAAGTTCAACCACAAAGATATGTTGTTAACTCTGACAAAACCAAGTAATTGTAAATAAAAATGACTAATATTAATGTTCAGTACTTCACAATTAATATAATATGATTATTTTTGTTGTATTAAAATTAAAAACACATGATTAAAGAACTATCGACATTTGTACAAGCCCTTGATCCTGAGTTTAAAGGGCTAGGAGTGAAGCCTAAAAAAGGGTTGCATATTCTGCTGAAAGTTCGTCAAGAAGAGGATAGCGTATTTATGGATGAGTCATCTTTAGTGGGGTGGGTATATACTAAGAGCAAAAACCTAAAACAAGAAGAAGAGGTACTGCTTGGACGTTGTGCCTCTTTGGCTCAATTGTCTTGGTGTGTGAATACAAATAAATGTTTTGACTTGCCGACGAAAGCAATACACTCATGTTCTCCTTATTGTTTGGCTATTAAGAAGGAAAACTTAGTAAACGGAGAAAAGTACGTAAAAAACCATAGAGACAAAAAATCTCAGGTGTATGAGCGTATAAGTGCATATTTTGGTAAAGCGTCTGATTTGCTCCAAAATGAAACGGACAAGCAGCGGGCAGAGTTGTTTAAGTACTCATTGAATTCAGAACAATCGTTCCATTCGTGGTTAGTCCATATTCCAGTTTATTCTGAGATGAAAGATGCAGAATATGTTATTTTTTATTTAGATGAACCTGTTGAAAAATACCAACAAGCAAACGATGTTTATTTGGCAGATAAGTTGTTCAATACCAATGAATATAATTGTATAGTAGAAGAGACAACTTTTGGTACCAGCGATTTTTTTAATGGGTATCCCACTAAGAAGCCATTTTTAACGCATCAATCGGCTGTATTTGATATTGCGGGTAGAGTTTCTGCTCAGGAGGCGAAGCATTTGTATGAGTTTCAGGACTTAATTGGACGTAATATTTTGCCGCGTCCGCTTCCTATTTTTATTTATCAAGATGAACTCAAAACGGAAGGCAAGAAAAATATAAGAGATGCCTCTATTTCATTGTTCAAGCAAGATGCAGCGTTAGGAAAACGGCGAGGTTATAAAGAAATTATTGAAGACCTCTACAAAGATTACAAAGACCAACTCGGTAATTATTATTTGCTTTTCTATCAAGCGGGAGAAATTAAAGATTTTGACTTTGTCCCTAAGTTTGAGTACGAACTGAAGGATGAAAAAGGGGCTGCTTGGGAAATAAGAGACCTATTTAAGATAAATTATCGGAGACACATTGAAAATATATTTGATTTTCAATACGCCGTCCTGCTACCTGTATTTAACAATGCACTGATTGTTAAAACCAAGACAGGAGACTTTCAACACCGTTATTTTGATGATATAGATGCAAAATACTGTAAGTCGGACGCTACGTTTCTTATGGTAATGACTTATCGGAAAGCCTTTTATGACTTTATCTATAAATCGAAACGAGAAGCGGTCAACCAATATACATTTGATAAAATTATGTTGAGTAGCATTCTTGATGATATTCGTTTGGATGAATTTAAAAATAACCTTAATAGCCAGAATATTAGCATTCGTCAAAAGCTAAATATCTGGTTCAGTATTTCAGAAAACTTTAACCAACTTACTTTAACTAACGAAACTATGGCAAGCAAATTACAGGCTCATCGGGCTTACATGAAGCAATTGGCCAAGGGAGAAGCCTCCATTGAAAACGACGAACAATACGCCTTTGCTGTCGGGCAAGTGATTTATTACTTGCTAAGAAAAAGCAAGACGGCTGACCGCAGCTACAAACGCCTAGAGCCTCTTATGCAGCAAGTTCAGTCCAAAGAATTGAATAAAGCGATTGCGCGATTATTTGATACGTATAAACACGAGAACTTTTCGACAAAGTTTCGTACACCATTTGCCGAAGTGCTTGACTATGAAACTAAAACGAATATCCGTGACTTAATACCGTCTATTTTGGCAGGAGTGTTCTCAGAAAATGAGCTTTTTAGCGATAAAGAGAACAATGAAATTAAAGAAACCCAAAACGAAACAGAAGAATAAACCACATAATCATATATTAAGATGAGTACAGCATTCAACAACCGAGTATTTGGCTGTGTTATTGTAAAAGCCATTAATGCAAATTACAACGCGGATTTTACCCACCAACCGCGTACCCTTCCCGACGGGACTGTTTATGCCACAGATAAAGCCTTGAAATATACGGTACGAAATTATCTTAGTAAGCATTTTACGGGTGAAAAAGTATTTTATTTTAAAAGCCTCAATGAAGAGATGCAACCCCGTGACCTTGATCAAAATTATGTCAATCATTTTGGGGCTTTTCCTGTAGCTGAAAAAGGGAAAGATGGAGCGGTAAAAGTGCGCAAACAAATTTTAGGAAATCTTTTGAGCTGTATTGATATACGTTTGTTTGGGGGAACTTTTGCCAGTAAAGATGCTAATCTTTCATTACACGGGCCAGTTCAGTTTACGCACGGAGTTAATAAGTTTGTAGAAGGCATTATTTATTCTGAACAGATTTCATCGCCTTTTCGGAACTCAAACGAAAAAAGTACTGATTCAATGCAAACAACCCTCGGGACGCAATTCAAACTTAAAGAGGGGCATTATGTACATCATCTCTCGGTGAATCCGCGTAATCTGGAAGACTTTAATAAAGCCGCAGGGAGTGAAGGGCTCACCACCGACGACGTTGCCAAATTGAAAGAAGCGCTTCGTTGCGGAGCTACCTTTTATGATTCGGCTTCTAAGGCGGGGGTCGAAAATGAGTTGTTGCTTTGGGTACAGCTGAAAGAAGGCTCTAAACTTGTGTTGCCATCTTTTGTAGAATTGGTAAATGTATTGGTGAGTGTCAATGAAAATCGAGAAGTAGATTTAGTCAAAGTGACTTCACTACTTTCAAAACCGCACATCGCTGCTGAAATAGAAACCATTGAGTTGTATTTCAACAAAGAAGTGACAACGGTTATTAATGCACCCGAGAATGCGAAGCAACTCGAACTGAACTAATAAAGGTATGAGTACTGAAAAATTAGTGTCGTTTGACTTGCGTGCCGATTTCGGATTTTTCAAAAAACCTGATTATAACGACGGTTTGTTATTGTCGTACAACATGATTCACAAACCAGCTTTATTGGGTATTTTGGGGGCTATTATAGGGTTAGCAGGTTATCAGAGGAAAGGAGAATTTCCCGAATATTACCAAAAGCTAAAGGGTATTCCTGTGGGCATCGAACCATTAGAAGGATACCATGAACGCGGCAATTTTCAAAAAACCTCCGTAAAATATACCAATACCGTAGGTTATGCCAACCTCGATGGGAATCTGTTGGTGGAGGAGTCGATGCTTATTCGACCTGCATACCGATGCTATGTATTGTTAAATTTAGAACAGGGCGAGCAAGAACATCTTTATCGAAACCTCAAAGAAGGAAAGGCGGAGTATATTCCTTATTTGGGTAAGAATGAGTTTCAGGCTTCTTGGCTCGATGAAGAAGGAGAAAATACGTTTCGGGAGTATGAGTTTCAAGCCTTTGATTACTCTGTCGATTTTGAAGTGAGTTCTGTTTTTGTCAGAGAAGACCCTCTTAAAAATCAAAGAGTCGTATTGAAACCCTCATTTAGAACTCGAAATGAAATTCAGCGAAAAGGAAGTTTTACTTACTTTGAACGTTTGCCTCAAAAATTTAATGAGCAACTGTTTCAATATGTGCTTTTTGATTTTGCTTACTCCGATTGGCTATTTTCAAAGGAATCGACGATTTACGATTTATACGTAATAAGTAACCAAGAACTGAAAGAAAAACTAATTCAACTGTTTGTGTAAAATGCTGACAATTGAAAATTACGAAAAGGAACGTATTAGGATAGCTTTGACATTGAAAGAGCATCATCATTATTGGGCGCATTTGCCGTCCAATAATGATGGTGTGAGTAATTTACTCCCTGAAACTCTCTCAGAACATTGCGAACTTGTATTTGACTACTTCAAGTCACTATGCAGTGAGCATAAAATGGAGGATATTATAGATGAACTGGTGGAAGGAGTAGCATCTCAAGTAAACTCTACCAATGAAAAAGAAAAGGTAAGAAACTTCATTAAGTTGATGTTTTATAATGTTATTACTTTTCATGATTTTGGGAAAGTAAATGAGAATTTTCAGGTAATGAGAATGAAAAATAGTGTCCATTTTTCTGAAAACTCTTCTTTGACATTGAGCCCTCCTTACGGGCATTCGTTTCTGGGTACTTATATTTTTTTAGCGTACCACTTTGAAAAACTGGTTGAATTAGAACTATCGCAAGAAGAAGAAGGGCTACTTGCCTTATGTATGTATGGCTTATCATACCCAGTTTTTTGTCATCATAAGCCAATATTAAGTGACCCTTTGGAAGATTTTCGACGTTATTCCTTGCACGAATGGTACAATGAGTTAAGTGAATATTTAAGGTTGTACAGCGTGGGTTTTGATGAAGAAATGTCGGACTATTTTCTTGGAGAACAGTTTGAGCATTATTGGCAAGATTATTTTAAGAATGGTTCTACCGCTTTCCCCCTATTTGCTCTCATTAAACTTAGCTTTTCTCTGTTAACCGCCTCTGACTATTTAGCCACACATGAGTACATGAGCGAAGCACCTACGAATGATTTTGGTGTTTTGAAACGAGAAAGAATAGTTGAGTTTACGGAGTATTTACGTTCAAACGGGCATAATAAGCAAGCCTATGATGCCTTGGAAGGTTACTGCTTTACCTTTCCAACCGAAAAGTCAAAGGACAATTTGAATCGACTTCGCCAAGAAATGGCAGTTGAATTGATTCAAACGGTACGGAAAAATACGCATAAACGCCTTTTTTACATTGAAGCACCGACAGGAGGAGGAAAAACTAACCTCTCGATGATAACGCTAACAGAACTGTTGATAGCCAATCCAGAACTGAACAAAGTATTTTATGTTTTCCCTTTCACAACGCTTATCACGCAAACGTACAAAGCGTTGAAAGAGACGCTCGGTTTGAAGGACGATGAATTGGTTGAAATGCACTCTAAGGCGGGTTTTTACAGTAAAATTTCAGAAGAGGAGCAAAAAGATGGTAAATACGGGGACGATAAAAAGGATTTTATTGATCATCTGTTTGCGCTTTACCCGATTACGGTTCTTTCGCATGTCAAATTTTTTGAAGTTCTGAAAACGAACAGGAAAGAGACGAATTATTTGTTGCACCGACTAGCAAATTCAGTGGTGATTATTGACGAAGTGCAATCTTACAACCCAAAATTGTGGGATAAGATGTTCTATTTTATCAGTCAGTATGCTGAGTTTTTTAACATTCGTTTTGTGTTGATGTCGGCGACTTTACCAAAAATCAGTGATTTGGACATTGGCCTATCTCAAAAACCTGATTTTGTTGAATTGTTACCTAATGCTCGAAAGTACATTTTGAACCCAAATTTTGCCGAACGCGTTACGTTCGATTTTGAACTGATGCAAGGTAAAATTGAGTTGGAAGAACTAGCAAACGCTGTTATTCAAAAATCACATGACTATGCGACAGAAAAAGGGAGTGTACGAACTATCGTAGAGTTTATTTACAAAAAGTCTGCTTCTGATTTCCAGCAACTAATTAGCGACAGGGCCAACAATGGTTTTGATGCAATTTTGGTTTTGTCGGGGACAATAGTAGAGCCCCGACGTAGGCAAATTATCAACCAAATCAAACGCAGCAAGCAGGGAGAAAACATTTTGTTAATAACCACTCAGGTTGTGGAGGCTGGGGTGGATATTGACATGGATTTAGGTTTTAAAAACCGTTCATTGCTTGATAGTGACGAACAATTAGCAGGGCGTGTCAATCGCAATGCGAGCAAAGAAGGCTGTAAGGTCTATTTGTTTGATGTGGACGAAGCAGATGTTCTTTACAAAGCCGATCATCGTTTTCAAGAGACAAAAAAAATCCCCATTGAAGAGCAACAGACAATTTTGAGAGACAAAGATTTTAAGTTTCTATACGAAAAGGTGTTTTCCAAAATTGATAAGATTAATGAAGGAAATTGGGCTGATAACTTTACAAATGGCTATGAACCCGCTGTTAAAAAATTGAGATTTGAAGAGGTAGATAGCGGTTTTAAAATTATTAGCCAACAAAATGAGTCAGTGTTTGTGCCTCTTGCAATTCCTATTAGGGTTGATAGTAGTGAAGATGGGAAAATGGAGCTAGTTTTTTCGGAACATGAGCTAGGTTTCCTAAATTCTTTCGAAATTTTACCCACAGCGAAGGAAGAAATAGAGGGAAAAGAAGTTTGGGAACTGTATCGAAATTTGGTTTTTCGCCAAATTAAAGCCAAAAATGAGAGGAAAGGTTTTGATTTAAAAGCAGAAAATCAACTGCGCACGTTGCAGGGTATTATGTCTAAGTTTACATTTTCTTTGTTTGCCCATTCAAAAATTATCCCAAATTTAGAAAGTCAGGGCTTTTTGAAAGAAGAATTAGGGTTTAAGAAAGTAACAGAACAAGCATTGACTCTGGAAACGCCTGTTTATACTTTAGGCGGTGGATTAAATGAAAAAGCAATCGACGTAACCGATAATTTTTTCCTATGAACATCAACGCCACGCTCATGAATATTTTCCACATTTGATCATAAAAAACTTAGGCTTAAACATTTCAATAAGAATAAGCAATAGAAACTAAATGACCAAAATGGTCCAATAATTAGGATGAGAATTATATAAAATTCGAATTTTTTATTATATCTATTGAGATTTTCTTAAACACTCTTATAAATGTGTTATATTATCATATATTTTAAGATTATTGATTTTTAGAATTATAAATAAAATAGTCAGAATTTCAAATATGTCACGA
>JBDHXS010000119.1:0-12793 GCA_039810845.1 Runella sp.
ACGAAAAAACGGTTTTGAATGCTTATATTGAAGTGGCTAACCAGTTGTCAAACATTGATAATCTGGGGAAAAGCTTTGATTTAAAAGCGAGTGAGGTACAAGCTCTTAATCAATCCATTACTATTTCCAATAATCTCTTCCGATCAGCAAGGGCTGATTACATGGAAGTATTGTTAACACAAAGAGATGCGCTGGAGTCGCGGTTTGATTTGATCGAAACCAAAATGAAGCAAATGAATGCTACCGTTAATATTTATCGGGCATTGGGTGGTGGATGGTATTAATGGAAAGCCAGATTTTTTATTTACAACATCAAAAGTTATCAAAATAACAAAATTGCTTATTTTTGTTGCAGAAAACATAAAAACCATGAAAAATCTAATCATTACTGCGCTTTTAACTGTTTTTGTAGCAAGTGCTTACGCCCAGGAAAGTTATTTTGGTGAAAAAATTAACGATAAAGGAGCCATTGCTGCGACTGAGTTACCCAAAAAATTGGGAAGTAAAGAAAAAATGACCGCCAAAGTAACAGGCACTGTCGAATCTGTATGCCAAGCAAAAGGCTGTTGGATGAAAATAAAAACCACTGACGGTCAGACTATGAGGGTATCCTTTAAAGATTATGGCTTTTTTGTTCCTAAAGACATTGCTGGTAAAACGGTTGTCTTTGAAGGTGAAGCCAAAATGAAAACTACGCCAGTTTCTGAACTGCAACACTATGCCGAAGATGCTGGTAAGAGTAAAGCAGAAATCGCAAAAATCACTGAACCTAAGCATGAATTGACTTTTGTAGCTGATGGGGTGATTGTGAAGAAGTGACTTTACCAATGAATCTCTAACGCTGACGGTGCTTTAGGTGCTGTCAGCGTTGTTTTTTTATACTTACTTTATTATTCAATTCAAATCAAGCAATGACAACAGAACAGTTGAAAGACTTGAAAGCCCGTGTTTTGGCTTTGAGGGGGTATCTTTGACTACGATACTAAAAAAGAACGATTAACCGAATTAGAACAAATCCAGAGTCAGCCAGAATTTTGGAATGATAATAACAAGGCAGAACAAACGATGAAGGAAGTTCGTGGCCTAAAAGGTTGGACTGAAGGCTACGAAACTGTGGCGCGGCATTTAGGTGATTTGGAAACACTTCAGGAGTTTTTGGAGTTAGGCGAAGCTACCGAAGCAGAGATAGAAACCGAATACCAAGCTCTTTTGAAAGTATTGGAAGAGGTAGAACTCAAAAAAATGCTTTCCAATGAAGAAGATCAACTCAACGCAGTATTAGAGATTAACTCAGGCGCGGGAGGTACGGAGAGCCAAGATTGGGCCGAAATGCTCTACCGAATGTATGTGCGCTGGGCTGAAAAACACAACTATAAAGTTACACAGATTGATTATCAAGACGGTGACGGCGCAGGTATTAAATCAGCATCTATTCAAATAGACGGGCCGCAGGCGTATGGCTATTTGCAATCAGAGAATGGTGTACACCGTTTGGTGCGTATTTCTCCATTTGATTCCAACGCGCGTCGGCATACTTCTTTTGCCTCAGTTTATGCCTATCCTTTGATAGATGATAGTATTGAAATTGATGTAAACCCTGCTGACATTGAGTGGGATACATATCGCTCAGGCGGTGCTGGTGGGCAAAATGTAAATAAAGTGGAAACAGCGGTACGGCTTCGTCATAAGCCTTCTGGGCTGATCATAGAATGTCAGCAAGAGCGCAGCCAACACCTGAACCGCGATTTGGCGATGCGTTTGCTAAAATCTAAATTGTACCAAATCGAAGTAGAAAAACGCAATGCCGCTCGCGCCGAAGTAGAAGCTTCCAAGAAAAAAATCGAGTGGGGTTCGCAAATTCGTAACTACGTGATGCACCCCTACAAACTCGTCAAAGACGTGCGAACAGGTGTAGAAACCTCAGATGTTCAAGGTGTTATGGATGGAGATTTGGATGAGTTTATCAAAGCATATTTGATGTTGCAGTAGTTCCGTTATCCGTTAATGGTTATCAGTTATCCAATGTCTACAAAAAAGCCCTGATGATGAGTCAGGGCTTTTTATGTAAGAAATCAATTCCTCTTTGGTCGCGATTAAACCTAATAACTGTTAACAAATAACGATTAACGTTTCCTAAAAACCTAAATCGTAGGATCATCAGGTATATTGGCGCGGTTGTTATCTCTTTCTATCAACGGATAAGGATAAAACGTGCGGGTACGCTCTACTTGAGAAGCGGCATTGCCTAATACAGGAGCCAAACGATTAAAACGGCGACTGTCTTCTAAGCGTAAACCTGATAAATACAGCTCAATGCTGCGTTGGCGATAAATTTCTGTCAAAATAGCATCGGCTGTATTAGGACCTGCATAAGCGGGTAAACCTGCTCCAATGCCCCAGGCGTCGGTTGTTTTGGTCAAAACGGAATTTAAAGCGGTAGTGGCTCCAGCCAAATCATTGGTACGGGCACTTGCTTCAGCCTTGATTAACAAAATTTCTCCCGGTAAATACACAGGAATTCCCGCATTGTTGGCCGTAAAGAAACTTGCTCTACCCAAATTTACACCACCCGCAGCTACACCCGAAGGATTGGATAAATAAAAGGCCAATCTTTTGTCGGCTGCAACAGGCCGTAAAGCCTCGGGAAGTCCCAAAGTCGCATTGAGCGGTTCGGTTACGTTACGGTTTCCAAACGTATTGAAAAACATAGGGTTTTGAACCGCATCGTCAAAATTAAATGATGATTTTTTCGATAGATCTACTTTATTAGCGGCAGCCAAAGCTTTGGCATTATCACCAACCATGATGCTGAAACGGGCAATCAATGCCTGAATTGTATTCGTTAAATCAACACCAGGTACAATTCGAGTAGAGAATGTGCTTGAAACGGGTGTTGCAGCAAGTGTCGTAGCTGCTGTTTCGAGGGTACGAATGGCTTCTTTTAATGCTTCATCACGCGTTACGAACACGGCATTGTCGCCTGTTGCTACGGGAAGTTTTTCCCAAAACATAGCTTGTGTTCCCAAGGCTAAGGCTCTAAAAATAGAGGCATAAACCGTAATACCACTTTTGGTACCAGCATCGCCTGCCACATTGCCCACACTTTTCAGAATCAAATCAGCATTGGCTTTAACCAATTGATTTTGAGACCATAAGTTGCGTAATACGCCGTTGTTAGGTGTAACGTTGGCCCCACCAATCCGAAGCTGTTCTTCATCGCCATTACCCGCATTCAATACAGTAAGTTCTCGTGTAGTGAGACCACTTGCCGTAATAGAATTATAAATAATTCCCGCACGGGTACTGGTGTAGCGATACTGAATGCCATTGCAGAGCGTAATAAGTCCGTTAAGATCAGAGGTTACCTGCGTTTCACTGGCTGCACTTGGATTGAGGTATTCTTGGTCGCAGGAAGTTGATAACAAGGCTATCCCCGCCAAAATGGAATATAAGATTATCTTTTTCATAAAAAAATCATGATTTCAGATTAAAATGATAAGTTCAACTGTACTTGATATGTGCGTGGAATAGGTACGTTTCCAAAATCAACCCCACGCAAAATATCGCTGTTGTTACCTGCGTTGGTTTCAGGGTCAAATCCGTTGTATTTGTCCCATGAAACTAAGTTACGGCCAATCAACGAGACACTCCAATTGCTGATTCCTTTCACTTTAGGTAATTGATACGAAAGAGCTAACTCGCGCAACTTAGTAAAACTGCCGTTATCTACGCGATATTCTTCGATATTGACTAATGAAAATACGTAGCCGCGAGGCAAGGTTCCGAGCATCTCGGCTTCAGCTATATCTCCGATACCTACATTGTTACGGGTTCGTTTGTCCGCATTAAACACCTGGACTCCCTGAACAGCGTCTAATAAGAAACGCAAACCAAGTTGTTTGTAAGTCAAATTTCCGCTGAATGAACCAGTCCATTTTGGATTAGGATTTCCAATTACTGTACGTACAAATGCTCCAGAGGGTTGTCCGTCGGCTCCTCTTGCTACTGTAAATTTGGTTGGATCTGTATCTTGTGTTCCGCGTTCTCGTTGAGGAAGGTTTTGAGGTGTCAGTAATAATGACCCGTCGGTATTGTAAGCATATGGAAAACCATAAAAAACACTCGCTGGTTGGCCTTCAATAAGGAACACAGGAGCACCAGCAGAGTTTCCAATTGTAAGAGTTCCAACTCCAGGGTTGCCTTGGTCAATATCGAGTACTTTGTTTCGGTTTTGGTTATAAAGCACTGTAAAATCAGCTGAAAAATCTTTTTTCTTCACTGCCAAAGCATTCAAACTGATTTCAAAACCTTTATTTTCCATGGTTCCTACGTTGTTTACAATTCCTGTTCCACCCGTAGAAGGGGCTAATTCGCGGTTTACAACCAAGTCTTTGATTTGTTGGTTATAAACTGAAATTCCCAAATTGAGTTTACTTTTTAGGAAAGAAAGGTCAGCTCCAAATTCCAACTCCTCCATACGCTCAGGACGCACACGGGGGTTGGCCAATGTACCGCTTGGGATAATGGTATTTTTGCCTAAAAAAGGAACGGGTGTGAATTGCCAAAAACGGCTGTAACTACCGATACCCGTTAAATTACCTGCTTGACCATAAGAAGCACGAAGTTTAAGCCCATCCCAAGTGCCTGCCAAGCTGCTGTTTTTCCAAAACTCCAAATCCGATACCACAAAACTGGCACTCAGTTTAGGATAAGTTTGGTTAGTTTCTGCAGGTGAGAATTTAGACGAACGGTCGCGGCGAATGGCTGCTGTAATGAAAGCTAAATTCTTGTAACCTACCGTAGCTTGAGCAAAAAAACCACTTAAATTATAACGATCTAATCCATAACCAGCGGTTACTGTAGTACTGGCAGCACCACTTACTGTTTCAATAAAGGGAGCCGTATTTAGACCGCTCGAACGAGTGAAGTCGGCTTGATAAAACTGATAGTTGAAACCTGCCGCCGCATTGAGTTTGAAGTCAGTGGTCAGGTTGGTTTCATAGGTTACGTTGATGTCGCTGTTGAATTGGGTTACATTGTTGTTGGCATTGGCGGCAAAACCATCGGGATAACGTTCAGCTGGAAGACCTGCAACAGCTTGATATGGATAAGGCGGAATGTAGTTTTTACCCAATTGAGCATATGTGTCAACCCCTACAATCCAGTCAATACCCAATCCTTTGATAGGCGTCAAATTAAGTTGAGCATCAGCAATGGTACGATTTACGGCTTGGGTAAATTGCATCGCCTCTACAGTTGTCAATGGATTGACACGCGTAGGTTCTACGGCCAACAAATTTCCAGCGGCGTCACGTTTGGTGATGTCATATATATTGTTGGTGATTGTCACTGAGTTAATAGGGCTATAAAACACGTTTCCATTGGGTTTCTCATTAGAAAAACTGTTGGAATAATTCAATCCTGCTGATAATTTTGCCCAGTCAGTCAGTCGCTGATCTACACGGGCACGGAGACTGGCACGACGAAAATCTACTCCTTTTACTATCCCTTCATTTTTCATATAAGAGGCTGATACAAAATACTGAGTACGGTCTGTCCCTCCTGAAATCGAAAGAGTGTTGTCATTTCCTAAACCTGTACGGAATATTTGGTCGAAGTAATTATAACGAGTTACATCTACTAAGTTGGAAGCCAGTTGAGAAGTAGCTCCGTCGCGTACAATACCTACGGTTGTTGTCCCAGGATTAGCCGTTACTTGGGCAGGAGTAATGACACCAATAGTGTGTAAGCGCAAGGCAGGAAAACCAAACTGTTTGCCAAGTGTAGTGATAAAAACCCCTTTTCGTAATTCGTTAGAAGAAAAACTTGTTGTAAAATTGATTTTTGGAGCACCCGATTTGCCACGTTTTGTGGTAATAATAACCACGCCATTAGCCGCACGTGAGCCGTATTGAGCCGCCGCCGCCGCTCCGTTGATAACGTTGAGGCTTTCTATATCGTTTGGATTAATGTCGGCCAGACGATTGGTTCCCAACGAGGTATTGGGAGCTTGCCCACCCAATGAAAGGGCTAATTGGGAAACAGAAGATGTCTCGTTGTTTACAATCACACCATCAATGACATACAGTGGGTCAGAGCTTCCTTGAATAGATTTTACTCCGCGCAAACGCACGGTAATTCCACCTGCAGGATCGCCAGAGTTTTGGGTGATTTGAGCGCCGGGTACTTTTCCTTGCAAGGCACTCACTAAGTTGGGAGTACCTGTTTTTTCGAGATTGTCGGCCTTGATAGTGGTAATGGCATTCCCCAGTTGTCGGCGCTCGGCACGAATCGTAGAACCAGTTACAATTACTTCATCCAAATTCATTTGGTCTTCCCGAAGCGATACATTGACAACTGATTGGCTTGAAGTAACGTCGCGACTGGCAGAACTATAACTCACAGCACTGAAATTGAGTTTGACATTTCCCGATACAGAAATAGAAAACTCGCCTTCTACATTTGCAACTGTACCAAGCGTAGTGCCTGCTACTTGGATAGTAGCACCTGGAATAGGCTGGCCGTTGGTATCGGTTACTTTCCCCTTAATAGTGTAAGATTGGGCCCAAGTACTTAGCGAAAGAAGCATCGCTAATAGGGTTCCAATCGTCCGCCGTAATTCAGAACGAGGCCGTTCTTTACTGATTCGAACGTAATTGTTTTGGCTCATAGTGGTTCAAAAAAGGTTTGTTGTTAAAAGCGGCATAAAACCGCAATAAATAAATAATAAAAACAGCAAAATCCGACGTATAGTTACAGTAAATTTATGTTTTTTCTGAAAAAACATAAAAAAATCTTAGATTTCGACAAAAAACAGCTTTCTGTAAAAATTATATTTAATTTTATTGCACTTTTTTGCAGGTTTAAAAAAATATTTCAATCGAATAATATGCACCAAGTTCAAATGCAAATGCTGAAGCGAGAGCGGCAGGCGTTTATTATGAAGCAAGTAAATTTGCACAACCGAGTACTCTCGGCTGATTTGGGATTGATACTTAATGTTTCAGAAGATACAATTCGCCGGGATCTCAATGAATTGGCAGAGGTAGGTGAACTGGTAAAAGTGCATGGCGGTGCTTTATCAAAATCGTATCATTATGACTATGCGCTGAATACAACGTATGCTTTGCCTGAAAAAACTATTATTGCGCAAAAAGCAGCCACTTTAATTGAAGATGGGATGTATATAATGGTTGGCGGTGGTACGACCGTTCGCGAGTTAGTCAGAATACTTCCGCAGAAATTAAAGGCAACTTTTTTTACTATTAGTCTGACAACGGCACTTCAGTTGTGTGATCATCCCACGATTGAAGTAATTTTTTTGGGAGGAACTTTAGTGAAAAACTCCCAAATCAGCGTGGGAGGGGAAGTAATAAATCGATTAAATGAAATTAGTGCTGATTTGTGTATTCTGGGAACAAATAGCATTGATAAAGAAGGGATTACAGACTCAGATTTGGAAGCTGTACAGGTCAAAAAAGCGATGATTAGAGCTGCCAAACGAACGGCTATAGTCACCATTAGTGAAAAGCTAAACAGTGCTCAACGACTCCGAATCGGTGAATTGAACGATTTGGATTTTTTGGTTACGGAGCTGCCACCAACAGATGAACAACTGATTCCGTATCTCAATAGTGGATTAATTATTTTGTAAAAGCGGGTTTTCAATCTCTACGCTTACGACGGTCGTCTCGGCGCATTTTATTGAGATTAGCCATCGCGTCTTTGGCTTCTTTTACTTGGCTTGATTTTTTCTCGCCTCTATCTAGCACTGTTTTGTAGTATTCACGAGCGGCTTCGTAGTCTTTTTCAGATTCGGCAATTTTGCCTAAGCCCATGAGTGCCGAAAGGTAATAACCTGAGGTAAAAGCTTTAGCTTGAATAGAATAGTTTATCGTTTTAAGATAAAATTCTTTAGACTTCGGAATGTCTCGGTGATAGTTGTTGTAATAATATGCCAAAACATAGGCCGCATTTCTCCCACTTACGGCTTCATAGCCAGGCATTCCTTTGTCAATTTTAGCTAAAATGCTATTAGCGGTTTTTTCAGCCTCAGCAGTATAACCACGTACAAATGCCGAGCGTAGATAATAGCGTTCAAAATACGGATTGTCAGGGTAAGTTTCCCACGAGTATTTAGCTAAATCGTACGATTTGGCGTATTGATTTTCATAGCCGTAAATTTGTAACAAAAAATAACGAGCTTCGGTACGAGTGTAAAAGGCATTATAACCTACTTTTTCTAATTGTTGAATTCCCACCTGTTTATTTCCTTTCGGGAAAAGCCATAAAATAGGTTTTAATAAAGGATAATTGTCAGGAATCCATTCAGCAAAGTAATTGAAAAGACCATCGCCAAAAAGGAGTTCTGGGCTTATTTCACTTTTTCCTTTACATTTTTCTAAGTATTTGAGGGCATTTTTTCCTGCAAAAGTAGCTCTTGACCAGTGTTTTCGCTCAGAATGAATTCGTCCTTTGAAGGCGTAAGCTGCCGCCAGAAAAAAAGAAGGTTCGATTTTGTTTTCTCGGATATCGTATAGCTTTTCTGCTAACGTAATACACGTATCCATCAAAGAGATACAGCGGTCGTCATATCGAGTATCCTCTGTGTTAGGGACAATCTTCCACCATTCGGCCAAACCCATCAAAAAATAAGGCATTGGATGGCTTGGATAACGGTAACGAAGCCACCGAAACTCTGCATCTGCCTCGGCAAATTTAAAGTTATACAGTTTGTTAATAGCCTCTGTTGCTTCGATTTGAACGCCGGGGTTAGACATCAACATTTCGTACTTACTATCAAAATCGGCTGAAGCATAAAGTTGAGCTTGGGCAGGAGAAAAACTCATCAGAATCATTCCCGATATACCAAATATCCAAGATTTTAAGGTGTTCTTTTTCATGGTCTATTATCTTTGCTGTGGGATATTAACGTACAATTCTTTCTAACAGTTTGTGATAACCACACTTTTTTAATAATTTTTTAATATTTTTCAAATATGCTTACTGTCAAAGACAAAAAGTTTGCTCCATTTATTGAAAAACAAGCTCTTGAAGAACGAATTGCGGAAGTAGGACGCGAAATTAGTGAAGATTACCGAGACAAGAATCCACTTTTTGTGGTCGTACTCAATGGCTCTTTTATGTTTGCGGCCGAACTTATGAAAAACGTAAATATTTCCTGTGAAATTACATTTGTACGGGTATCATCCTATTCAAAAACAGAATCTACGGGAGAATTGACCGAAATTTTAGGGTTGAAGGAATCTATTCATGATCGCCATGTAATTATTGTTGAAGATATTGTAGATACAGGTCTGACAATGAACAAATTACTTTTTCAACTTTCTACTCGACGCCCCGAATCCATTCAGGTAGCTACAATGCTTTTTAAACCATCAGCTCTGAAAACACCTTTGCGTATAAAATACTGCGGCTTTGAAATCGAAGACCGCTTTGTTGTAGGCTATGGTCTTGATTATGACGGCTATGGACGAAATATAGACAGCGTGTATGTTTTGGCAGAATGAAATAAAGCATCCACTATTTTTTACCAAAATCTAATAATCCATTTCTACCTATGTCCGAATTTCAAGCTTACCTTTCCTTAGGTTTCGATCACATCACAGACCCCAATGGTTATGACCATATTTTGTTTGTAGTAGCACTTTGTGCCATTTATGCTTTCCGAGACTGGAAAAAAGTGTTGGTCCTTGTTACTGCTTTTACTTTAGGGCATTCTATTACGTTGGCATTATCTACGCTAAAGATTATTACTTATAGCTCGGATGTAATTGAACTTCTCATTCCGATTACTATTTTCATAACAGCCCTTTCTAACTTCTCTGAAAATAGTTTAGGAGAATCAAAATCCCCCAAATTGCGGTACGTATTGGCAGCAAGTTTTGGCTTAATTCACGGCATGGGATTTTCCAACTACTTGCGGAGTTTACTGGGCGAACAAGAGAGCATTGTTATGCCTTTGTTTTCCTTCAATCTGGGATTGGAGTTGGGTCAATTACTCATTGTAGCTATTTCATTGGCGATTGCCTCGTTTTTTATAGAAATTTTGAGAATCAAGAGGCTTACTTGGAATCACTTGATTTCGGGAATAGTAGCAGGAATGGCCTTGTCTTTGATTCTTAATAATGAACTTTTTCGTAGCGTTTTAGGGCTTTCGGTGGAATAATGTCGCTGAAAAAAAGCCAAACATCTATCTAAAATCCTTATTTTTTGATTTTTGCTTATTTTTACAAACAACAAACTAATCAACCGTAAATCATGAGAAAACAGTTTATTTTTTATTGGCTGCTGCTTTTATCTGGTGGGCTTCTCGCTCAGCCTCCTGCGGGTAACTACAATGCTAACAGCCGTTTTGAACAAATGGGTTCAATGCTCCCAACTCCCAATACAACACGTACGGCATCGGGCGCTCCTGGGAAGGATTTCTGGCAACAACGCGCTGATTATGACATCAAAGCAGAATTGGACGATGAGAAACGTAAAATTACGGGTAGTGAAACAATTACCTATTTTAACTATTCGCCCGATGAGTTGAAATATGTTTGGTTGCAATTAGATCAAAATTTATTTGAGAAAAGCTCGATTAATGCAATGTCACAAAATAACAGCATCCAACACCAAATGTCGACTGGTGCTGTGACAGGTCTAAATGCACCTAGCTCGGTTAGAGGAAGTGTTGCTGGAGATTATAGCTATAAAATTACCTCAGTAAAAGATCCTAAAACGGGTAAGCCTCTCTCTTACACCATTAATGGCACCATGATGCGGATAGAGCTACCAGTGGGTATCAAAACAGGTCAATCCTATGCTTTTTCGGTGGACTGGAATTACTTTATCAATGAATACTACGGCCGGGCTGGGTATGAGTTTTTTCCCAAAGATGGTAATACCAATTATTTTATTGCTCACTGGTTTCCAAGAATGTGCGTTTATGATGACGTAAACGGTTGGCAGCACAAACAATTCTTAGGTCAGGGAGAGTTTACGTTGACTTTTGGTAACTACAAAGTAGCTTTAACAGTACCTAATGACCATATTGTAGGGGCAACAGGTGAGTTACAAAATGCCGCGCAAGTACTTACCGCAGAACAGCAAAAACGCATGGAAAAAGCCAAAACAGCTACCCGCCCTGTGTTGATTGTGAGCCAAGAAGAAGCCGAAAAAGCTGAAAAAGGTAAACCTACTGGTAAAAAAACGTGGATTTATAAGGCCGATAACGTTCGGGATTTTGCCTTTGCTACCAGTCGCAAATTTATTTGGGATGCGATGCAGATAGATCAAGCGGGCAAAAAAGTGATGTGTATGTCGCTTTACTCCAAAGAAGGAAACCCGCTTTGGGGACAGTATTCTACAATGGTTGTAGCTCACACCATACGCTCATATTCAAAGTATTCGGTAGATTATCCCTATCCAGTAGCTTATTCGTGTCATGCCAGTGGTGGTGGAATGGAATATCCGATGATTTCTTTTAACGGCGGCCGCCCAGAACCAGACGGAACTTATTCAGAAGGCACTAAGTATGGGATGATTGGCGTAATTATCCACGAAGTAGGGCATAATTTCTTCCCTATGATTATCAATTCCGACGAGCGTCAATGGGGGTGGATGGATGAAGGTCTAAATACTTTTGTGCAGTATCTTACTGAAAAAGAATGGGATAAAGATTACCCAACTCGCCGTGGGGAACCGCAATACATCGTAGATTACATGAAGCAGGATGCTAAAAATTTGGTTCCTATCATGACCAGCTCTGATAACATCATGCTGTATGGTCCTAATGCTTATGCTAAACCAGCTACGGCTCTCAACATTTTGCGTGAAACTGTGATGGGGCGCGAGTTGTTTGACTATGCCTTTAAAGAGTATTCGCGACGTTGGGCATTTAAAAATCCAACCCCAGCCGATTTGTTCCGTACGTTAGAAGATGCTTCGGGTGTAGATTTGGATTGGTTTTGGAAAGGGTGGTTTTATGGAACAGAGGCAGTTGACCAAGATTTGGTTGAAGTAGAATGGTTTGCCTTGGACACTCAAAACCCAGAAGTCAATAAAGCTGCTGCTAAAAAAGAAGCAGATGCCAAACGCAATACCGTGGCTCGTCAGCGCGATAAAGACTACATCAAAGAGTCGGTTGTGGACAAAAACCCTGATATGAAGGACTTCTACAATACCTACGACCCTTACAAAGTAACTGATGCTGATAAGAAAAAATACGAAACTTATTTGGCGAGCCTAACTCCTGATGAGCGCAAACTCGTAGAGTCAGGTTTGAATTTTTATACCTTGAAAGTCAAGAATAAAGGTGGCTTGCCCATGCCTGTGATTGTGAAAATGCAGTTTGAAGATGGAACAGATTCAGTAGCCAGATTCCCTGCCGAAATTTGGCGTTTGAACGACCAACAAGTGTCGAAAGTTATCACAACTAAGAAAAAAGTAGTTCAATGGACGCTTGACCCTTTCCGTGAGATTGCCGACATAGACGAAGATAGCAATAGCTTCCCACGTCAGCCAGCCCAACCTACCAAATTCCAGTTGTTTAAAGGCGGTCAAGGCTTCCAACGTGGGCCAAATCCAATGCGTGAATCACAACAAAGCCAACAACCCAAAGCAGGTCAACAAGGCGGAGCAAAGAATTAGTAAAAAAGTTTACAGTAGGTAGTTTGAAATTAAGTTTTTCTTACTGCCTACTGCCGTTCATGGCATAAGATTTGCCCTACCCATTCAAAAGGGAAAAAAATTATGTCAAATAACTCCAGATAAGTAGTCTTGATTT
>JBDHXS010000120.1:0-12790 GCA_039810845.1 Runella sp.
ATGACCAAAATTACCGACTACATCCTGCAAGCTAACGGGAAAACGCTTTTTTCAATTGAGGTGATTCCGCCTATCAAAGGCAATAATATCAGGGAGTTATTGTCTAATATCGAACCTTTGATGGATTTTAAACCACCATTTATTGATGTGACGTATCATCGTGAAGAGTACATCGAAAAAACGCTTCCTGATGGTGTTGTTAAACAGATTGTGACCCGAAAACGCCCAGGAACTATTGGTATTTGTTCCTCTATTATGCACCGATTTGGCGTTGATGCTGTTCCGCACGTATTGTGTGGCGGCTTTACAAAAGAGGAAACCGAAGATTTTTTGATGGATTTGCATTATTTGGGTATTGACAATGTACTTGTATTGCGTGGTGACCCTGCTAAGCCTTATAAAACATTCAAACCCAGAACCAATGGACACGCCTATGCCAGTGAATTGGTAGAACAGGTGGTTAGTATGAATAAAGGGCATTATTTGCATGAGGAAATAGAGCCACTCTCTCCTACGGATTTTTGCATTGGGGTAGCAGCCTATCCTGAAAAGCACTTTGAAGCGGTTGATTTTGATACAGACTTTGAGTATTTGAAAAAGAAGGTTGAACTCGGTGCTGATTATATCGTAACACAGATGTTTTTTGACAACAGTAAATATTTTGAATTTGTCAGCCGTTGTCGAGCAGAAGGGATTCATGTTCCCATAATTCCAGGTTTAAAGCCGCTTTCCACTAAAAAACAGCTGAGTGTATTACCGCGTATTTTTTATTTACATTTACCTGATGAGTTTGTGAATGCGGTAGAAAGTTGCGAAAACGATGCCCAAGCCAAGCAAGTAGGAATTGAATGGTGTACTCAACAGTGCCGTGAATTGATAGATTTTGGCGCACCTGTTTTACATTTTTATACCATGGGCAAGTCTGATAATATTTATCAAATTGCATCACAGCTTTTTTAAGTAGCAGAGCAAAAGTTTTAGGGTGTTTGCTTTTATACAATTCGTTGATTTTGAACGGATAACGATTAACAGTTAACCGCACGGGCGGCCTTGTTGTGCTTTAGCAATTAGGTATTTACATACAAGCTTGGATTATAACGACAAAAGCCGCTTTTCAGCGGCTTTTGTCGTTAGTGAATGTTTTCCGAAAATAATTGACAAAACTATTTGTCGCCAATTCTGCGGTTATCTGTTGTTGTTTTTACTTCTACTTTTGGAGTAGTAGGAAGCAGAACTGATGTTTTTGCAACGTCTGTTTTTTCCTCTACTAAGTAGGGAATTTCTACATTTTCATCTTTTATAGGAAGCATAGAAATCATACGTTGATCAGCGACTGAGAAGAGCATGGTAGGCTCTGTGTAATTATCTTGCGTTGGCAATGAAGCCAACAATTGTTCTGCAATCTGGGTTTTGCGAAGGCTCTTTCCATCTTGAGCTTCAGCAACTTGGCCAAGTGATAAAACACTTAAAGCGACGGCAATCATGAAAGTTTTCATAGTGGTACTCTGTTTAAATTTAACGATTTAGCTACTTGCTATTGGCTGTTATGTCATCTTGCTAACCGTTTATTATCTTGATGACGCTGCAAAGGTGCATCTATAAACAGACATCAAAAAGAGAAAAAGGATAAAAGGAGCCTTTTTGATGATGAGTGGCGCAGATTTTTGATTAAAACAAAATTATATTCTGAATAATTGACTAATTTGATTAAAAAAATAAAAATAGTATTACGAAAAATAAATATAATTATATTTTAAACAGAATTATATTTTGTTTTAAAGATATTGATTTTGAAATATTTTGACTAAAAAAAATTCTATCACCTATACTCGGTTGAATAAAAATGAAGAAAATATTGTTTTTGTGATACTTATACTTATTTTCACCGTCGTAAGTAAAATTCCTCCTTTTTCTCATTCAACTCCCTTTACCTCTATGTCTTCAGGTGTCAAAACGCTTGCTTGGATTCTGCTTATTGGCTGGATAGGTGGATCCACATACTGGCACATTTGTAAAATCAAACAACTGTGCGAAGGCCCTGCGGCTTCTGCCACTGTGCCTGCTTATGCTGTTCCCCCACTTAGTATTATAGACGGGGAAAAACTCAATTTGACTTCAGCGATGAACTTTGGTTTTAAAAAGTCAATTGCTGATCCAAACTATGCCAATGTCAAGAAAGAACTGGACTCGTTGGCTGCTTATCTTAAAAGTAATCCTGACCGGAAGGTGACGATTACTGGCTTGTATTCCTCTGTCGAACAGAATCCTACGTCATTTGCCAACTTAGGTTTGGCGCGAGCGGATGCTATCAAGCAGTACCTTGTTCAAGCGGGAGTTCCTTCGGGTCAGCTGAGTACTGCTGGTAAACTGGTGGATTTGGCCTTCAGCCCAGAAGATTCTACAAACGGTATGGAGTTTGGGTTTGATAGTTTAATGATTCCTAAAACTGAAGAAGCACTTGCAGCGGCCGAAAAATACGAAGACGTATTTAAACCACTGGATTTGTATTTCAAATCGGGCAGTGCAGATTATATCAAAACGGCTGATAATAATAAGTTCTTGGAAGAAGCGAAGAAATATTTGGCGGCCAATAAAGACAAAAAATTGGCACTGACTGGGCATACTGATAATGTAGGCCCCGATGACAAAAACATGACATTGTCGGGTAACCGTGCTGCGGGCGTAAAAGCTGCTTTTGCAAAATATGGTATTTCAAGTGCCCAATTGGTAACAGATGCCAAGGGTGAAACCCAACCTAAAGCCAGTAACGATACGCCCGAGGGACGAAAGGCCAATCGCCGCGTTTCTATTGTAGTGCAATAGTTTGGAATATGTAGGCTAAAGAGCCTGCTTTCAAACGAATTCAACCAATCAACATTTCAAACTTTCAAGAATATGTACGGACATTTTAATCCATTAGAAATGAACGGCGCGTGGTGGCAGCATATTTTAATGCTCGTTGTAGCGGCCATATTGGGATATATCATTGGCTATCTTAGCCGAAAAAGTAAAGTCGAAAGCTTAGAAACCGAGTTGTCGGAGTTGGACGGAGCGCTGGATGAGTGCCAAAAAAGTGTAAAATCAGTGATGGCTGCTGTTCCAGCAATGAAAACGACGCCAGTAGCCGCTTTAGCTCCTGAATCAGTTGTGCCAATCATTCCAGATGATTTGAAAATTGTAGAAGGTATTGGGCCTAAAATCGAACAGTTGTTAAATAAGGAAGGTATCCTGACTTTTGCCCAACTGGCAAATACATCTCCCGAACGTATCAAAGAAATTTTGGTGGCGGCAGGGTCGCGTTTTCAAATGCATGACCCCGCTACTTGGCCGCAACAGTCGGCTTTAGCACGCGATGATAAATGGGATGAGCTGAAAGCGTGGCAAGATGAACTCAACAAAGGCCGAAAAGGATAATGGTTTTACTTTCAAACTGAACAATCACCATGATAATATTACAAGTAACTCCCTTGAGTCAAAATTTTTGGATGGCAGGTTTTGAAGCCATTGCTTTGATGGCACTTGCTGCTTATGTCGGTTGGTGGCTCGGACGCCGTACTTTTGCCCTTGAAATAGAGGGACTAAAGGCCAAAATACGAACCCGTAACGATGAAGTAGAGGATTGTTATAAGGCCAAAGCTAAGCTAACGCCAGTTCATACTGTGGCTACTTCTGTACCCATTCCTGCTTTGGTAGCTGTGCCTGCTGCCCCTGTGGTACCCGATGATTTAAAGATTGTGGAAGGGATTGGGCCGAAGATTGAAGAATTACTAAACAAAGAAGGAATTTTGACTTTTGCTCAATTGGCAACAACTGCACCCGAACGTCTCAAAGAAATATTACATGCGGCTGGGCCTCGTTTTCAAATGCACGACCCCGCTACTTGGCCAGAGCAGTCGGCTCTTGCCCGCGACGGAAAGTGGGACGAACTGAAGAAATGGCAAGATGAATTGAATAAGGGACGATTAGAGTAGTTAACAGTTTACATAAAAAAAGCCCCGTTTTGCGGGGCTTTTGATTTTTACTCAAAAAATGGTACACCTTTGGGGGCGTATTTGCGCATTCCTTCTTCATTGATTTCAACACCAATCCCAGGTTTTTCCGAAAGGGGAATGTAGCCATCTTTTACCATAGGGCCGTCAAAAGTCACGACTTCTTTGAACATGGGATCTTCGTGGAAGTAAATTTGCCACTCCAAAATCAAGAAATTAGGTACAGAAGCACATACGTGGGCAGAGGCCATGGCGCCCAAATAAGAAGCAACCATGTGCGGAGCAAAAGGTACGTAATAAAGATTGGCCAAATTGGCAATACGCTGGCCCTCACCGAGTCCGCCTGCTTTTTGTAGATCAGGCATGATGATGTCCACTGCCCCAAGTTCTAATAATTTACGGAATCCGTGTGCCAAATAGTGGTTTTCGCCCGCACAAATGGGCGTTTGGGTCGAGTCGCGGACAATTTTGTAGGCTTCGGGATTTTCCGCAGGAAAGGGCTCTTCCAGAAATAAGATTTTGAGTGGTTCCATCATTTTAGCCACACGTTTGCCCGTAGTGGTATCGTAGCGTCCGTGCATATCTACACAAATGTCAATTTTAGGCCCAACGGCTTCGCGTACGGCTGCGATTTGGTTGTACATGCGTTCCAACTCCATGTTGTTGGCCGTCCAGTTATAAACGTCGTATTTATTGGGGTCGTTACGTTCGTCAATGTCAAATTTTACGGCAGTAAAACCCATTTTTACGGCATTTTTGGCCGCTTGTGCAAAATCAGCAGGCGTTGGCCCATTCGCTCGATAAGCGGCTGTATCGCAATAAACCCGTATTTTATCCCTAAATTTTCCGCCGAGTAATTGATAAACAGGTAAGCCGAGGGCTTTACCTACTAAATCCCACAGAGCAGACTCAATGGCCGATAAAACGGCAATGTACATTCCCGCTTGTGCACCTTCAAAAAAGCCTGAACGTCGGACATCCTCGAAAAGTCGGTGGACATTCAGTGGGCTTTTGCCTTTGATACGCTCGCCCATCATTTTTACCAGATGATAAGTACCGGGTGTGGCATCTACGCCTTCGCCGCAGCCGTGAATGCCCTGATTGGTATGAATTTTAACAAATAAACTATGCCCTCCACGGGTATAGCCGCATTTAATATCAGTAATTTTTAAATCGGAAGGGGCAGACGATAGGGGAGTGCGTTCAACGGCAGTTTCAAGTCCTTGCCCAAAACTACTAAGGGTGGAAAGTCCAAGAGCAGTTGAGATAGCACTTTTGGTTAAAAAATTGCGACGGGAAGTCATTTTGAGTAGATAGGTTAAAGTGAAAAGGTTAAATGGACTAAAAAGCTACCATGTCCGTTTTTTTAGATACTCTTGTATCTGTTCTTTCGGCACAGGAAGCTCGTTGATATGAGCGTTGAGCCACTGCGAAAAGTCTTTTTCGATTTCATCTGACCAGCGGTTGTCAATTTGCCCTGCGGTATATTTTTGTTGACGTAGGCGCTCATGCCCAAACATATCGCGCAGACGCACGATTTCTGAAGTAGTTACCACCTTTTCGGCCAGATGCGGCGGGATAAAAGTGACGGCACCGTCGCGGCCCAGCACTACGTCACCCGCCATGACCATGACCTTGCCAATTCGTGTCGGGTGATTGATTCCTACTAATGTGGTGTTGAGCTCTCCGTCGGGGTTGTTGAGGTGATGTGAAGGATGATAACTGCGAAAAAAAGAGGTGAAGCCACCAATTTCTTTCAGTCCTGCAATGTCACGGATGGCACCTTCATACACAATGCCGTTTCCTGACTTGGCATAGATAGAGTTGCCTAAGTTATCACCAATGGTGGGGCCGTTTTCGTGCGCTCCAAACTGATCTACTACATATACGTCTCCTTTGACGAGTAGGTCAATGGGCCACGAGTTCTGAGATTTAATGCGTCCATCTTTTTCGTGGCCTTTTTTGTCAATAACGCGATGAATATCTGGGCGACCCGGCATAAAAGTAGCTGTTAAAGCCCTGCCTACCAGTACGCTATCTGGATTGATGCATTGCCAGCCTTCGGCGTATTGAAATTTGTAATTTTCACCTTTCATCACAGCCCAAGCTTCCTCATGCGTGACAAGCCTCATTCGTTTTAGGAGTGCATCTGATACTTTGGGGCGACCATCAGCAAAGCGTTCGCCCTTCCATTCGGGGGTGAGAAATAAGAGTTCTTCTTTGGAGATTTGTTGGGCAAAAAGGGAGGTATTTAGGTATAAACAAACCCATAATACACCCCAAGAGCGTATGCTTTTCATAAAAATAGGGATTAAGGCTTAGAAAGGGAATTTAAGTAATAAAGGAATAAATGCACAAAAGCTACTTTTTAATGAAGTATTATGTACAGATAGAAACGGCTGGTTTTGTGCCTTCAAATAAGTTTGTCTCTTTCTCTTCATCTTTTTTATTTTACTTTGCGTTCAATCAACCCTTTGACCAACATGAACACGCTTGCAACCCGTATATTCGATATTTTAGATTTGTATGTAAAGCCCCAGAACAAACCCGATTCTTTGGCAAGTAAACGACAAGGGGAGTGGGCCTTGATCTCTGCCGAACAGTTTTGTGAGCAGGTGGACAAAGTGAGTTTAGGTTTAATCAAATTGGGCGTTCAGGCGGGCGATCGGATAGCAATTATATCCGAAGGGCGGCCTGAATGGAATATCATTGACTTTGGTATTCAGCAAGTTGGTGCGATTTCAGTGCCGATTTATCCTACATTGACCATCGAAGATTTTCAATATATTTTTCACGAAGCAGAAGTACGTTTTGTTTTTGTAGGAGATGCTACTTTATTCAGGAAATTGATTGATGTAGTGGCCACCGCACCTACGGTAGAAGAAATGTTTACATTTGATGCCGTAAAAAGCGCTAAAAACTGGAATTTTGTCACCTCACAAGCTGACGAGAGCAATCGCCCGAAACTTGAGGAGATGAAAGCCGCCGTCAAAGCCGATGATTTGTTGAGTATTATCTATACATCAGGCACTACGGGTAATCCTAAAGGCGTAATGCTCACCCACCAAAATTTGTTGAGTAACGTACAAGAGGGGTGTAAGATGATTGCTTTTGGAGGAGAAGCACGGGCATTGAGTTTTTTGCCACTCAACCACGTTTTTGAGCGCATGGTACAATATGTTTATTTGCGTTCGGGAATTTCCATTTACTATGCTGAGAGTGTAGCTACCATTGCTGAAAACCTCCGCGAAGTACACCCTACCGTACTGTCAACAGTGCCTCGTTTGCTCGAAAAAGTGTATGACAAAATCATTGCAAAGGGCTACGAACAACCGCGTATTTCTCGCAATATTTTCTTATGGGCATTGGATTTAGGGTTAAAATATGACCCTAATAAAGACTTGGGATGGTGGTACAATACCCAACTCAAACTTGCTCGAAAACTCGTATTCAGCAAGTGGCAAGAGGCTCTTGGCGGTAAGCTGGAAATGATAGTAGCAGGGGCCGCCGCTACTCCTCCGCGTATTGCACGTGTATTTTGGGCCGCAGGTATTCCTGTTTGTGAAGGGTATGGACTGACCGAAACCTCGCCAGTTATTGCATTTAATCGGTTGTTTCCTCAGCAAGACATTCGTATCGGAACGGTAGGGATTGTAATTGACGGTGTAGAAGTGAAACTTGCCGATGACGGAGAAATCTTGGTCAAAGGTCCCAATGTGATGAAGGGATATTACCTAAAACCAGAATTGACAGCGGAGGTAGTTTCGGCAGATGGTTGGTTTCATACGGGTGATATCGGCCAATTTATAGACGGTAAATTCTTAAAACTTACGGATCGTAAAAAAGAAATTTTCAAGACTTCGGCGGGCAAATACGTAGCTCCGCAGGCTGTAGAGGCGAAGTTAAAGGAGTCGTTTTTTGTAGAGCAGGCTGTGGTCGTGGGTGATGGACAAAAGTATGCAGCGGCGTTGATTGTGCCTTCTTTTGACGCTATCAAAGAGTTTTGTCGAGTAGAGAGCATTGCTTATACTTCTGATGCTGAGATTATTAAGAATGAAAAGGTGCTTGCTAAATTCCGTGTTGAAGTAGAAAATGCAAACAAAGATTTAGCTCCTTACGAACGCGTAAAAAAGTACCATTTACTCCCCAGGGAGTTGTCAGTTGCCAATGGCGAATTAACACCTACCTTAAAACCCAAGCGCCGGATTATTCAGGAAAAGTATAAAACAGAGATTGAAGGGTTATTTGACTAAGAATCTTTTTACTGTATCCAATAATTCCTGTGGAGTAGGTAATGGAAGTTGATTGAATTTGGGGTAAAGCGGAATCTGAATAAAAACCGCATTTCCTTCTCCAATTTTAGGCCCCCACACGATTTGACCACGCAGTACTGCCACTCTTGATTCAATATTGCCAATGCCTAAGCCTTGTTTGGCTTTATTGTATTCAAAACCTTTGCCATCATCGAAATAGTCGAAGTGAATGACATCATCGTCTTGGTGGACACGGATAGTGATTTTGTGACCTTCGGCGTGTTTGAGGGTATTATTCATCAATTCTTGCGTAATACGATACAGTCCTGTTTCGATTTCAGTGGGGAGGCGTTCAGGTAAACGTGAGGCATCTAGTTCAATCGCAACTTCGCCTGACTGACGAATTTTTTGTGCTAACTCTTCTACAGCAGCATTATAGCCATATTGTTCCAATACGCGCGGGCTCAACTCTCGCAACATTCGACGAATATCTATGATGGAATCATTGATAATTTCGAGTGTTTTTTTCTTCATCTCTTGGCTTTCAGGGTGAGATGATAGATATTTTGTCATGGAAGAGGCGTATAGTTTCAGCGTAGCCAATCGCGCACCTACTTCATCGTGCAAATCTTGGGCAATCTGTTTGCGCTCTTGTTCTTGGGCATCAAGCGCAATTTTGAGGCGTTCTTGTTCTATCTGTTTGAGGCGAGTTAGGCGATTTTTTCCTGTTACAAAAGCTACATACCCAAACAATCCTGTACAGAAAATGTAAAACCACCAAGTTTGCCAAAAAGGAGGATAAATACGAATATACAATCTTTTTACGTCATCACTCCAAACCCCATCGCGGTTGGCGGCTACGACCTGAAATTCATACTTTCCGGGAGCTAAGTTAGCATAGCGGACATAGTTTTTATCACCACTATTCACCCATTTTTTATCTTGCCCTTTTAGCATATAACGATACATATTTCGTCCATTGCTGTAATAATCTATCGCTGCAAATTCCAATGAAAAGGTATTTTCGGCGTAGAGCAACGAGACAATATCCATCTCATTGATTTGCTTTTTAGTAGTGTAGGGGGCTTCGTTTACCTTAAAATTATAGAAATGAACGCTGGGCTTAAACGAAAGCCGCCGAAGACGTTCAGGGTAGAAGCTGTTGAAACCTTTTACTCCTCCAAAAAATATTTCACCTTCAGCAGTTATGGTAAAAGCGTTACCATTGTATTCATATCCTTGGATTCCATCAGCAAGGTCAAAATTCCGAAATTGTCGCGTTTTTTGGTTAAATTGAGAAATACCATGATTAGTACTGAGCCATACGTCTCGTTGTTTGTCAATCACTATTCCGTAGATGTAAGAGTTTCCAAGCCCGTGGCGGTCGTTATAAAAATAATAATTTCGATTCTCAGGATTAAGCTCTATCAGCCCTTTCTCAGTTCCAATCCATAGTCTTTTGCTGATAGTATCCTCACGTATGACGTTGATATTGAAATACTTCATGCCAGCATACACTTGTTTCCAAGCTTTGTTTTGATAGCGAAAACCATATAGCCCTTCAAAGTAAGCCGCCATCCAAATGGTACTATCTTTGGATTGATAAACGGAAAATATATTACGATTTTTCAAGATAGGAGGCTGCTCAAATTTTCCTGTTTTAGGGTCAAAAATCCAAGGGCCAAGGGGCGTGCCCAAAAGGAGAAGTCTATTGGGCAACTCTGTGATATTACGTGTATAATTATTTCGGGAAGGGTTTCTATCAAACTGGAATAATTTAAATTCCTGTTTTTTTGCATCAAACCACATCAGGCCACCATAGGTGCCGAGCCACATTTGATTTTGACTGTCGCGTAACAATGACTTAATAAAATTGACAGAGGGAAGGGTAGGTGCAGTAGGTTCAGAGAGATAGCGCTGTACAATGGCGCGACTTTTGGGGTTAAAAACAGTCAGACTACCCTCGGTGCCAACCCATATATTGCCATCGGGGGATTGGGCAAAGCAACGGACTGAAAAATTGTCTAGCCTCTTACTAAGAGGTAAATTGGGACTATCGGCAATTTTTCGTAGAATAGAGGCATTGGGAATGATTTTTAGAAGCCCATCAGGATCTACATTAGCCCAAACAATTCCTCTATTGTCAATGTAAATGCGGGTGATTTCGTAATTGTCCAAACTTCGGGGAGTGACCAAAGGCAAGTAAAGTGGTTGTAAAATCCATTTATTTGGATTCAGTGTCCAAAAGCCGTTTCGTTGGGTTCCTATCCAAAGTCTATTATTTAAGCCTTGAGAAATGCTATAGACAGCACCAATGTTTCTGCCTTCAGGCGATTTTTCAAAGAACTGAAATTCCCCGCATACGTGGTCTAATCGGGCAACCCCTTTTAACGAACCCAACCAAACGATATTTTTGGTATCTACATATAAGCATATGATGTTGAGAGGCATTCCCAGCTCATTTTCGGGAGAGTTACTAAAATAGTAATGGTATTTCTTTTCTTTGATATTATACCTAACTACGCCCTTATTGCCCAACATCCACACATCTCCTGCGGGGGTTCGAGTAGTCCAGTCAATGTAGTCAAAGTCTTGGGTAATAAATACTTGAGGAGCTACAATCCTGTGTTTTCCTGTCTTAAATTCGTAAGCAAGAATGCCATCCCCTTCGCGGATGTACCAAAGCTCATTGCGATCAGCATAAAAAGGGGCTGTACGTTTTTTTATGCCAATTTGACTTTTGTCTATTACTAATTTGAATCGCTCTGTCGCTCGTTCGTAGCAGTTCAGCCCTTCCTCTGTTCCCAACCATACATTACCTTGTCGGTCTTCTATCAACCCTGCAATATTTACGCCGTGTAAGGCATAAGGATTATTTATGTCTGGTTTATAGACTTTAAAAGTATGACCATCGTAGCGATTGACGCCGTCTTGAGTACCAAACCACATAAACCCCCGAGAGTCTTTTAAGATGTGGTAAGGTGACCCTTGCGATAGACCTTTCTCTACCCCGATATGTTCTAATCGGTAATCTTGTGCACTTACTATACCATTCGTGCATAAAATCAATAAAAGGGTGAGAAATCTGTACAAGGCGTCAGAAAAGTTTAGGCAATAACTTATTCTACGCGAAAGCGTTAGACAGGCAATTTACAGAAAAAAATATTATTTGCCGATTGTTCGCTTTTCTACTCCTTCATTTGTAATGATAATGGGTTTTATCAAACCATTTTCGTCAAAAATCATTTTATCAATACACGTCACTCGGGCATTTCCATCGGTTTGGCCCAAAGGTCGGCGATGATAGACCATATACCAAGCATCTGCTGTTGGGTGGTGAATAACCGAATGATGTCCTGCTCCTGTGGCTACTTTGGGGTCTTGTTGCAATATTTTTCCGACTCGTTTAAACGGTCCAAACGGAGAATCAGCTATGGCATAAGCAACGCTGTAATTAGGTCCTGTCCAGCCCCCTTCTGACCACATAAAGTAGTATTTTTCGCCTTTTTTAAACATAAAAGGCCCCTCTACATAGTTTTCAGGAGTGATTTCTTTAAAAATGGTACCGTCTTCAAAAGGTACAAAACCTGTGAAGTCGTCTTTCAACTTGGCGATATTGCAGTGTTTCCAGCCACCATAGATTAAGTAATACTGGTTTTTGTCCTTGAACACAAATTGGTCAATCGGTTGAGCACCATTATGAAATTTATCTACTAAAGGTTTTTTAAGATAATCTGTAAAAGGCCCAGCAGGATTATCAGCTACTGCGACTCCAATTCCTCCATTCTCTTTGTCACTTTGTATGTCATTTGCACCAAAAAACAAATAATATTTTCCTCCTTTTTCGACAATAGAAGGCGCCCACATAGCGCGTTTTGCCCATTTTACGCGGGCAGTATCCAGAATAGTTGCGTGTTTAGTCCAGTGTACTAAATCATGAGAGGAAAAGGCATCAAAGAATACCTGTTTGTTGTAAGGAGCGGAGAAAGTAGGATAGATCCAATATTGTTTTCCGAAGATAATTCCTTCAGGATCAGCATACCAACCGGGGAAAACGGGGTTCCCTGATTTTTCTGGTTTTATATCTTGCGAATAAAGCTGGTGGGAACTGAACCATAAAATGGCTATGGATAATAGTTTTTTCATGTTTAGGTGCCGATAATGTAAAGTGATAAAAATTAATTATGAAAATGCAGTTGAACGTTTTCGGAGGAAATGGAGAATTGTGCTTCCCGTCCGACAATCATCGCTCGATTGTCAGAAACATGACCTACAGGAAAATCAAAACAAACTGGATAATTATAAGAGGCTACATGCTCTGCAATGATTTCGTAGTGATTTTTCCCAAAAGAAGAAGTCTCATTGTCTTTAAGGTCGGTGAATTGTCCTACAACTAATCCAGCCAAATGAGATAACTTTCCTGCTCGTTTGAGTTGTACCATCATCCGATCGAGGTTGTAATAATATTCCTCTACGTCTTCGATGAATAGGATTTTACTTAGGGTATCAAGGTCAGAACGCGAGCCTATGAGGTGTGCTAACAAACAA
>JBDHXS010000121.1:0-12685 GCA_039810845.1 Runella sp.
TATAATTGACCCGTCCGATAAATGACCGAAGCCCTTCCGTACTGGAATTTCCTCCAGTTGATTGAATATCTGTTAACGCAGCATCAATTTCATGCAGCGAAGGATACAAGCGATCGTTTCTTGAAGAGCTTTGCGAACGGTCGTACCAGAATTCCTCGCTGTAAACCACCATTGCACCCAACTCATGGTTCTTTGCGATGGTTCTATTGTAGTTCAGTCGTCCGTTTAGCATTGTTTTATAACCTGTTTCTGTAAAGTTACCAACACCTGCGTTCGGTCCTACATACACCCGACTACCGAGTGCTTTGGTTTGAAAGTTATAAGACTGGTTGGGAATATTTGCGTTCCAACGGAACTCGTTATAATAATTCAAGGCATAATCAACCCTTGCTGTCAATCCTGGAATAGGTGACCAATCCAAATACATGTTGGTATTTGCTTCTTGGCGATTCAGGCGGTTCAGGTTATTTTGGTAAACCGTATAAGGATTATAAGCCTGAGGGTCTTCGTTGTAAGCCATTACGCCACCATAATAGCCTGTAACAGGGTCGTAAGGCAGAATGCCAGAGATAGCATATTGCATATCAAATCCTGCGGTGTTTGTTGGATTATCATCTGTAAAACCATCTTCCAACGCATACACTAACTTCGACCAGTTGCCGTTGAATTTAATACCCGTATTGATATTCTTACGAATTTTATAATCATAATTAAAGCGGGCATTATAACGCTTGAAATCATTGTTGATCTGAAGCCCTTTTTCATCCATAATTCCAACAGACACAAAGAAATTTGATTTATCACCTCCTCCTGAAGCCGATAAATTATGATTTTGGATGGCTCCGTTTCTCATGATAATATTCCACCAATCTGTGTTTGGAAAGGCTACTGGGTCAATCAAACCCATCGCGAGCCATTGGTCAATAGTACCATCCTTGAAGGTAAAGTTAGATCTAAGCGTATTCACAGCAGCGGCTTGCTGGTGCAGCGACAATGCACGAGGATAATCAGCTAAAAAGTCAAATGCCTTGGTAGGTACCTGAAGCGCATAGTTGCTGGTAAAATTGATACTTGCTTTTTCTTGTCCCTTACCAGACTTTGTTGTAATCAAAATTACCCCATTTGCCGCTCTGGAGCCGTAAACAGAAGAAGAAGTAGCGTCTTTAAGCACTGAAACCGTTTCGATATCATTGATGTTGATACGGTTGATGTCCACATCGGGCATTCCATCAACTACCACCAATGGACTGGCGTTGTTTACTGTTCCCAAGCCACGAATGAGCAAAGCAGCACCATTACGTCCAGCCATACCCGTACCTTGCGTTACAGCAAGCCCCGGAACAAGCCCCGACAACCCAGAAGAAACGTTGGAAAGCGAACGACCTGTGATTTTGTCATCTATCTTGATGGCCGAAACCGCTCCAGTCAAGTTCACCTTTTTCTGGGTGCCATATCCCACCACTACCACTTCCTCTAATGCCTTGTCGTCGGTGGCCAGTTGAATAGCTATATTGGTCTGATTCCCAATGGCGATTTCTTTTTGAAGATACCCCACGTAGCTAAAAACCAGTATCGCCGACTGATCTGGAACATTAAAGGTAAATCCCCCATTAGCATCAGTGATTGTACCTCGCTGTGTTCCCTTGAGAATAATACTTACCCCTGGAAGACTCTCCCCTTTTTCATCGGTGACTTTACCTGTAACGGTTATATCCAGATTAATCCTTTGGGCTTCGGTTTTTAACTCTGACGTTGACGATTTGGGGGCTATATCGAGCTTCTTAAGAATAATAAATTCTCCATTTGTTTGATAACCAATGTTGTAAGGCGCCAACAATTGTTGGAGAACGTTTTGCAGCGGTTCGTTCTTAAATTTAAAAGAAACTTTGGTTTCAGACGGAAAGATGCCTGGCAAATAGGTGAATCGCACATTCGCCTTATGCTCTACAGTAGCCAATGCTTTTACGATTTCTTTGTTGTTAAACTGAATCGTAATTGTTCGTTTCATTAAATCTGGTGCGTCCCCTTCTTTTGCAAAGGTCCTCGTTGCAAGCAGGAGAATGAAAATCATAGGAATACCTATCATTTTCATTAGCAGCACCGTTTTAGGATTAGTTTTGAAAAATTTTTCCATATTTTACACTTGTTTTAAAAGGGTTCCGAAATAGAACTTACACTTCCCACTACCTGATTGTAACAGTATAGCATCACTCTATTTTTGTGGGAGGTTTTTAAGCTGGGAGCAAACCGTGCTTCCAACCTTAATTTTCAGCGTCAACGTGTTATCATAGATTGTGCGGTTTTATAGGTTAAAGACTAATTAAAGATTACAAGCTCCTCCAGAGATTACGATTTCAGTTCCAAACACCTCATAAGTGGCTCCGATGGTTTGGCATATAATATCAAGCTTCCGAAATAAGGGCAAATCGCCCAGTGGAGCTGTGACTTTGCAAGATTCAAATAAGGTGTTATTTCGGCGAATGGTGACCCCATAAGCCGTTTCAAGGTCATCGAGAATACTATTTATGGAAGCATTGGTATAATAAAATTCCTTTGTAGCCCCTGTTTCTGTAAGTTGAAGAGGTTGCGCCACCAAACCTTTTTCAAAAACCTTGGTATTGGCATCAAAAACAACCTTCTGATTAGGCGATAAATAGATTGCACGTGCTTTTTTATAATTTCCCAACTTATCAGTAGCATATACCATCACTTTTCCAGATGTGACCGATACATTACTGGTAGCTTTTTCTGGATTTGACACTACATGGAAGCTGGTACCAACCACCCGCACCACAATATGCCCCGCATATACCAGAAAAGGCTTAGAGCTGTCCTTTGCCACGTCGAAAAAACCCTCACCTTTAAGATAAACAACCCTTTGATTTGCTGAAAAGTCAGAATAACTCAACTTACTTCCTGGTTTCAATTTTACCGTAGTGCCATCTTTTAACAAAACCGTTTGCTGTTTTTGGGTCGTATTCACCTTTTCACTCAGGGAAATCTCAGCTCGACTCACCTGCTTTTCATATTCTAACGGCACATGATTAAACGTGGATTGAATATACCAAGCTAACCCACCAACAAGAAGAAAAGTGGCTGCTGCTATCCACCATCGGTACAATGTCCATAGTGACCGTTCGGGTTCGGCTTCCAAACTACTTTCATTTATGAAGTCTTGCACTTGAGTCCAAACTTTATCTTTTATAGTCTTATCAGCTGGCACTTGAAGCTGATGTAAAGACATAAATAAATTTCGGGCAAGTGTAAGATGTGTGATTTTTTCAGGGAATTGCTCCTTGAAATTCTCCCAGAATAACGACTCTTCTCGCCCGCCAGATAACATCCATTTACGGAAGCGCTCATCAGTAAGAAAATCTTCTAGCTTGTAGTTGTTATAATTTTTCAAAGTCAGGATAAATAAATCTAATACTTATGGTACTATATATACACAAAGGAGGATTTATTCCATTTGACCCAAATAATTTTTATATTTTTTTTTAGAAAACTAATAAAAGATGCTTTCGTGGATCGAAGGAGTGTTTTACTGCAAAAGAGAAATAAGAGCGAGCTTGATGAGTGAGTAAAGCAAGCTTGAGTTTTTGCGAAGCAAGGTAAGCGAGTTGTACAATGTGTTTCGGACAGTTTTTTCGGAAACATCCATCAGTATGGCTATTTCGGTTATGCTGAAATTCTCATAATACCGCAATGTAATAGCCTCCAACTGCCGTTTGGGGAGGCTTTTGAGAATGGCGACCAATCTATGGGTTACTTCTTTATCAGTATCATCCAGATTATATTCATCAACTGGATGGTTTTGTGTGGTTAGCAAAGACTCAAAATCTACCCTTTCGACGGTCTTTTCCTTTTCATTGATACGACGAATATCTCTTCTAAGGCTGTGAAAGAGATAAAACTTGATATTATCAACCTCTGAAAGCCTTTCGCGGGTGCGCCACAACCTAATAAACAGCTCTTGAATGGCATCTTCAACTTGTGTTTGATCTACTACAAATTTTTTACCGTAGGAGTACAATGAGTCGAAATACAGCTCGTAAATCTCAGCATAGGCATTTTTATCTCCCAGCCGAAAGGCATTCCATATTACTGTATCACGGTGTAAATCCTGTGTCACTTGAGCTGAGGGTTTGACTGATAAAATTAGCACTTTTCAGTAAGTAATCCATTTTTTACGACCAAAATTACTTTTTACAAGGGTGATGAATCAAAAATATTTTTTGAGGTATTTCTACTTATTTTTTTCGTGTTTGTGATGTTGTTCCAATTGCTCTTTTAACAAATCTTTCCCATAATCGTTACCATTGGGTGTCCTTACTACGGTATAAATGTGTGTTTTAACAGGCCCTGGACGGGGTTTCTTGCGATCCCAAAGAGCAATTCAGAGCGATTGATAAAAATCCAGCCCCATTTGCTCTTCCCTCACGAAAATACGGAGTCCTTGGTGTTCACCTTGTGCAATAAACGTCGGTTCTGAACCCGTAAAAGTCGGAATAATCACTACTTGATCGCCTAAGACAAAATAATTAATCACTAAATGATGACCATCCATTTGCCAGCCCCAAGGCTGAGGGGCACTGAGGGGCAGGTTTTACTTTGCCTTGTACACCATCAATATATCCCCTTTTGTCCTCAACCAACTGCAACGACTTATTTTCGAGGACAACAGGGCGAAGAATGTCCCGCTTGGCAGCTGTTTGATAGCGATAAAACAGGGTTTTGCCAACCGCAGAATCAGGAAAAGAGAAAGTTAATTTATAAAAACCGTCAGCACCAGTATTTCCCATAAACATAGGTTTAGAATCTGGAGGAGAAGTTTTACATCTATCTCAAAGTTAGCCAATTACAGTTGGAAAACAATAGGGGAAAGTTATAATCATTTCTTCCTTCCTAATGCACATGAAAGTAGCCATTATTGAAAACAAAAAGGGAACAGCTAACACAAGTTAACTATTCCCTTTTCTGTACAGTTTTCAAACTTTTACTACCATTCTCCCACTTCTTCGGGCATCTTTTTACCGAACAATGCCCGAAACGTTCCACACATCGGAATCATATTATCAACCCGATTTCTGGCCTGGCTTAATAAATGGATGTTGTAGCCCGATTCAATCATTTTACTCAAAGAAGAAGACAGATAACACATTTCGGCTACATTTACAGAAAAGTCTTTGACAACAAATTTCTGAAAACCACGGTCTTTTAGGTCTGCAAAATAGAGTACTAAACAAAAATTTTCGCCTTCAAAATACGAGATAACGCGGTTGCTATCAAACTTTTTGGGCATTTCATGATGATCTATTAGTGCATCTACAATAGCGACTTCTTCGTTGGTCATGTAGAGGTGTGGTGTTAAATAAACGGGTGGCTGGTAATTCATTTCTTCACTTTTTGATTTTTGGAATACTTAGCATTTATACTTATTTCTAAGCAAATTTTGCATACAAAAATCATATTTCATAACTTTTTCAATAAATTGTAAAACTATTCAAAGAACATCTTTGGTTTGTTTTAAAGTAATTTTAGCAAAAAACACATTCAAATTCTTCAAAAAGCCTAAATCCAAATAAAATTTGGATTTAATTAACAAAAAAACACCTATAAGTACCCATTTTTAATACTAATTTTCAGGAAAAAGAAATTTTATTTTGATAAAAAAAAGTGGGTTGCCTTTTGAGAAGTAACCCACTTTTTTGGATTAATTGTCACTAACCCATTTATCTGATTAAGCTTTTTATACTAACGCGAAATCTCCAATACTTCAAACTCTACCGCGCCCGCAGGTACTTGTATCTGTGCAGTATCACCCACTTTTTTGCCCAACAAACCCTTCCCAATGGGAGAGCCTACCGATATTTTTCCTAATTTCAAATCTGCTTCTTCTTCCGATACCAAGGTATAAGTCATCACAGCATTGTTCTTACGATTTTTGATTTTTACTTTCGACAATACAGCGACTTGTGACGTATCAATGGACGATTCATCCAGAATACGGGCATTACCCAATACTTCTTCTAATTTGGCAATTTTTGCTTCATGCAGTCCTTGCGCTTCTTTTGCGGCATCATATTCGGCGTTCTCACTCAAATCACCTTTATCGCGTGCCTCTGCAATTGCCTTCGCTATTTCTTGACGGCCCCGCGTTTTTAAGTCTTGCAATTCAGCCTTAAGCTTATTGAGACCTTCTTCGGTGTAGTACTGTATCTTAGCCATTTTCCTTCTCGCTTACTTTAAATAGTTAATGATTATTGGTTTATTCTCCCGTATTTCTTCCACCATAGACAAAAAAAAAGAACGGTAAAATGACCGCTCTACAAAAATGAATAGTAGAATCTGTCACTTCTTCCTAAATACCGAAAAGTATTGAGTGTGTCGGTTCATGGTCGAAATTTGAATCACAAAAATAGCAATATTTGCAACTGGAATCAAGACCGCAAATGGTTCAATCCAAAAAAATGCTTATAAAATAACATATTTAAGAGGTAATTATCCGATTTTAAGTTGATTCTATGATAAAGTTTCGTATTGTATTTATGGGGACTCCCGAATTTGCTGTAAATAGCCTCCACAAATTGGTAGAAAGCCACTGTGAAGTAGTAGCCGTAGTTACAGCCCCCGATAAGCCTGCTGGCCGCGGGCTTCAACTGACGCCTTCACCCGTAAAACAGTATGCTGTGTCGCAAGGGATTCCTGTGCTGCAACCAGAAAAGCTCAAAAATCCTGATTTTTTGGCCGAATTACGCAGTTATCAAGCCGACTTACAAGTAGTGGTCGCTTTTAGAATGCTTCCCGAAGTAGTTTGGAATATGCCCTCCAAAGGTACTTTCAATCTACATGCCTCCCTCCTACCGCAATATCGTGGTGCAGCTCCTATCAACTGGGCGATTATGAATGGAGAAACTCAAACTGGTATCACTACATTTTTTCTGGAACATGAAATAGATACAGGAAAAATCATTTTTCAAGAAACCGAACCTATTCATTATGAAGATACAGTGGGTACACTTTACGAACGACTCATGCACAAAGGAGCTGAACTCGTAGTTCAGACCGTAAAAGCAGTAGAAGCAGGTAACTATCCTCAAACTCCCCAGCCGATAGCAGAAATACTCAAACCTGCTCCTAAAATTTTTAAGGAAACATGTGAAATCAACTGGAATCAATCTTCCGAAACAATAAGAAATTTTATTAGAGGGCTTTCTCCTTATCCTTCTGCTTGGACTACCTTGAACGAGAAAATTTGTAAAATCTTCAAAACATCAGTGGTTGGAGAACAAGATCAAGAAAACCCCTCAGGCGCTACCATCCGAACTGACAATAAAACCTACCTCCATTTCAAAACAGCAGATGGATGGCTATCTATTGAAGAATTACAGTTAGAAGGTAAAAAACGCATGAGAATTGAAGAGTTTTTACGCGGTACAAAACTAATTTTAAATCCATAGTGCATACCTAAAAGCCGAATAGCTGTTAGTCTGGTTTTCTTTGTTTTCTCCAAGCAGTTTGTTGAGCAGAATACAATACAACGGTGTAGGCTTAGCGACGATAACCACACTCGGTTATTTTAGATTTCTATTAGGCCCACCCAATGTCGATTTTTTAGGCCAATGCCTAAGGATTCAGATTTACCTTGTGGTTAGTGATAGTCTTGATTGTACTCATGCTATTTATGAGCCGATAGATAGAAAAATGAGCTCTGGCAGCAAACAAAAAAGCCGTTGGAATATTTCAACGGCTTTTTTGTTAAAAACGCTAAGTAAAATCAAAACGTCTAAACCGCATAAAAAGTTTAGGACATGAAAAATAATTAGATAATTTTTCAGAATATTGTAAAAAATAATTTAACTGCTTCACTGTTTTTAAAAAGCCTTTCAAATGCCACAACAAATCGTCTATGAAGTACGTGTAATGTACATTGGCACACTTGGCACTTTACGACAAAGAGACCCATTCGTAGCTTATTTTTCCAACCTAAAAAAAACAATTGAGAATCTGACGGCACAATTAGCACTCAATGGCTGGCCGCTTAAAATCAACTACTCGGCGGTTTACCGTAGTTTGAAAACAAAACAGAAGTACACCTGCGATTTTGATGTAGCAGGCCACAAAGTCTTCAAGATTATCATTACACCTAAAATCTTAAATCCAACTTTGACCACACTTGGTATTGATGAAATGCCTATCATTAGGAGTGAGAAGTGAAGAGTCAGTAGGCAGTATATGACCGTTTTGTCTCAAAGTTTATAAACTGATGGGTTGTAATCCCAGTTTTTTTCCTTCTTCCACCATAAAAGCAAAGGCAGGCTCATAGCTATTTGGAATAATACCATCTAAAATAGCCTCCCGGATTGCTGTTTTAATCACCCCAACCTCAGCCGACGGTTTTAGCCCAAATGCTTCCATAATTATCTCTCCTGAAATGACAGGTTGGAAATTTCGAATTTGGTCACGAGCTTCGAGGTCGTAGAGTTTTTGTTCTACTTTGTCAAAATTGGCCAAATGTTTTTTGACTTTCTCTGGGTTTTTGGAAGTAATATCAGCCCGGCAAAGTGTCATAAGTGCCTCTAAATCATCTCCTGCTTCAAACAATAATCTCCGTAAGGCGGAGTCAGTGATTTCTTCTTTTGATAAGGCAATAGGACGTAGGTGAAGACGAACCAATTTTTGGACAAACCTCATGTTTTCATTCATAGGCAGTTTCATCTGACGGAAAATTTTAGGTGTTATACGCGCTCCCAAATCCTCGTGTCCATGAAAAGTCCAGCCTACTTTTTTGTCAAAACGTTTGGTAGCAGGCTTGGCAATATCGTGCATAATAGCCGCCCACCGAAGCCACAAATTGTCGGTATGTTTAGAAATATTATCCAAGACTTGCAAGGTATGATAAAAATTATCTTTATGTCCTTTTCCATCCTGATATTCCGCCCCTTGCAATTCGACAAATTCAGGGAAAATACGTTTTAAAATTCCTGCTTGGTGCAATAGCTTAAATCCATAGGAAGGCACTGCCGACAAGATAATCTTATTCAACTCATCATTGATGCGTTCTTTGGAAATAATGTCAATCCGTTCGGCCATTTTCACCAACCCATCGAACGTATCGGGTTCGATGTCAAAGTTTAATTGCGATGCAAAACGCACCGCACGCATCATACGCAGCGGATCGTCAGAAAAAGTTATTTTAGGCTCAAGCGGTGTACGAATCAACTTGCGACGCAAATCACTCATACCATTGAATGGGTCAATCAAATCTCCAAAATTCCCCGAATTGAGGCTGAGTCCCATGGCATTAATCGTAAAATCGCGGCGATTTTGGTCGTCTTGAAGTGTACCGTCTTCTACAATGGGCTTACGCGATTCGGTTCGGTAGGACTCACGACGTGCTCCTACAAATTCCACATCCCAATCATCTACGCGCAATTGCGCCGTGCCGAAGTTTTTATAGACGTTTACATGCACACCCAATCTTTTTGCTACTTCTTCGGCCAGTTCAATGCCACTTCCTACACTTACTATGTCAATGTCTTTGGAGGGTCGCTTCAAAATCAAATCACGCACGAAACCGCCAATAACATACGCTTCTACCCCCAGCTCTTGGGCGCATTGAGCTATTTTTTGAAAAATGGGATTTTGGTCTAAAACTTCGCTAAAATTCATTCGTACTTACTTTGCAAAGGGCAAAGGTAGCATTTATCAAACTTTCAATCTCAAATTCGTGTTCAATCAATCAAAAGAAAGATTTTACTCATGGAAGAAATTATCAATCGCGTTGCGAAAAGCGGCCTCATCTCTTTAGATTTAGAAGCTTATTATCATCAAGGAGAACGTGTAGTGTATGACCTGAAAGACAATCTCTTTATGGGAATGATTTTGAAAGAGAAAGATTTTCGGGAATTTCTAAAAACACACGACTGGACACAGTACAGAGGTAAGAATGTAGCAGTCACCTGTACAGAAGATGCCATCGTTCCGACTTGGGCATATATGTTGCTGGCCTTACAATTGGGTCCTTACGCAAACACTGTGGTATTTGGCGATATAAATGATTTAGAAGAAAAACTTTTTTTTGACGCCATTAACCAAATCAACCCAGAAGATTATCGCGATGCCCGCGTAGTAGTAAAAGGATGTAGCAAACACCCCGTGCCTACGGCTGCTTATGTAGAAATAGCACAAAAGTTACAGCCTGTAGTTCAAACACTTATGTTTGGAGAACCTTGCAGTACAGTACCGCTTTACAAACGGGCGAAATCTCAACCCCGAGCCATGCAGTCCGCAGCTGTGGCTACTGCCATAGAAACGGAATAACATTTTTACTCCCCTCCCTTACAGGGTCGAACCGTCGTACTGAGGGGCAAGGGGTGGGGTTAACCAAATACATACTGCGAAGCCAACATGGATTGAGCCAATTGCATTTCATCAATAGCCAATTGAACACCCAGTTCATTTAACTCAGCAACTACCAACTCCGTTGCCATATTGCCCACCAATACATTATCAGCCAGCGGACATCCGCCAAACCCTCGAACGGCGCAGTCTATGCGCTTTACCCCTGCTTTATACGCTGCTTTTACTTTTTTTCCTACATGTCCTTGCTTGGCATGCAAATGCGCCCCAAACTCTACTTTGGGAAATTTTTTAATCAAATGTCCAAATAAAGCCTTGATATCATCCGTGGAACTACTTCCGATGGTATCTGAAGGAGCAATGATGTTGATGTTCATTCCCACCAATCGTTTGGTAAATTTTTCTACGATTTCGGGACTATAAGGTTCATTGTAAGGGTTTCCAAAACCCATTGAAAGATAAACTACCAACTGTTTATTGGATTTCAAACACAGGTTTTGAATTTCAGCCACTTCGCCAAATGCTTGTTCAATGGTCTTGTTAGTATTTTTGAACTGAAAAGTTTCAGAAATTGACAAAGGGAATCCCAAGTACGTAATTGGCTCAAAACCAACAGCTTCTTCCGCACCGCGCACATTTGCAACAATGGCCAGCAACTTCGTTTTTGTCGCAGACATATCGAGTTTTCCAACCACTTCTGCGGTGTCTCGCATTTGTGGAATGGCTTTAGGAGACACAAAACTTCCAAAATCCAGCGTATCAAATCCTACTTTTAAAAGGCTATTCAAATAATTGATTTTTACCTCAGTTGGAACAAAATGAGCCAGACCTTGCATGGCATCACGGGGACATTCAATGAGTTTCAAAGAGTGATGAGTTATAAGTGGACAGTGATGAGTAAGAATAGAAAGTGTTGCGTTTATCCTCCACTCACAGGAGGAATCAGTACAATTTCATCGTTGGGATAAAGTACGGCATTATCATCAACATATTCGGTATTGACAGCTACACGTAGCGACGCTAATTTTTGAAAATCAGGGAATTGCTGTGTTAAATATTGTTTTAAATCGGCTACAGTGGCGGCCTCCGCCAATTGAACAGGTAATTCTAATTGGCCGATAATTTCTTTGGCGATGCCAAAAGCAAGGATTTTAAGATTCATTTTTACAAAGTTCTACCATTTGCTAAACAGACGAACAGGTTAAAAAATTCATTGGAAACACTTACCGCAATTGCTCCACCACCCGCCTTAAACTTTCTAAATTATGGGCTGGAGCGTGCAAATCCAAGTGTGGCAACACCGCTTTTAGGGCTTTTACTTCTGGACGAAAATCAGGAGACCCTGCCAACGGATTAAGCCAAATGACTCGACGCGCTTTTCGACGAACTCGTTCCATATTCAACGCCAAATCGTTCCCGTCTCCCGTATCCATTCCGTCGCTGATGATGAGCACAATGGTTCGAGAATTGAGTTTTTTCATTCCGTATTCCTGAACAAACTCCTGCATAGCCGCCCCAATATCCGTTCCTCCTGACCAATGTGGTACGCGCTCTGCTAAGTTTTCAAGGGCTTGGACATAGTCCATTTCTTTTAAATCTTCAGTAATACGACACAGGCGAGTGCTGAAAACGAAGGTTTCAATGGATTGGTACAAATTCTGAAAGGCAAACATAAATTGTACCCAAAAACGACTGTAAAGTTCCATGGATTTACTCACGTCGCAAAGCAATACCAATCGAATTTTGTTGTGGGCAGGACGGCGATAAAATAAATCCATGATTTCTTCGCTTTTGCGAAAGTTGTTCCGCAATACGCGCCGCAAATCCAACTGCCCGCCACTGCGCGCCGCTTCGTAGCGACGGCTCATGGTTTTGGCCATGCGTTGAACCAACGTCCGAATGATACGCCGTGCTTCGTATAGATCTTCATCGGTATAAGACCCAAAATCTTTTTGAGAAAGCGGCTCGCCCAAACTATAAGAGGCTAATTCTTCCTGTTCGGTCTGACGATTGCCATTGAGCCAGTTTTTTAACGCTTCAAATGACGCTTCGCCATTTTGTTTGTTTTTCTTCTTTTTCTGCTCACTTTCTTTGGCTTCGTCTTTGATTTTGGAGTCAACGGCTTTGGCCAATTCTTTCCAATATTTGGTATAATACTCATCAAATTCCCGAAGTTGTTTTCGATTTTGGGGATAAATACTGCGCAATGCAAGATAAAACTGTTCTTCGTCGCCCAAGTTGATTTCGGCCAGTGCTTTGAGTACATCCGCCTCACGCTCAGGGCCTATAGGAATGCCCTTCGCTCGTAAAAAGCGACTAAAAG
>JBDHXS010000122.1:0-12635 GCA_039810845.1 Runella sp.
GGGGGTACTTTTAGTAACGAAATGAGGGAAAAACAAGCGGTCTTGGTCGAAATCCCCAAGGTGCCATTGGCCAAAAAAGGTAAGGTCGAGATTCACCAGAAGAGGTGGATTGTCGAAAGGATTTCTATGACTTATGCAACTAATGGCGTATAAAAATCTATATATTTTTCCTTTCGATGAACACAGGCAAACACGCGGTGAATCAGTTTGTTACAAACGTTGTTAACCACAAGCATTTCATTTTTACCTTCTGATATTTTTCTGAGGTAATATCGTCGAATTTCTGGGGAATATTGAATAGCTGACCTGGCACCATTGTGGAGCAAAGCTTTCAACTGTTTATTTGCTTTGTTACTGGTTTTGGCTTTGCCTTTGTACTGCCCTGAAGAATAAGTAAATGGCACAACACCGGCATGACAAGCGAATTTTTTAGGGTCATTGACATTTTTGAATTCATTTGTGACGATAAGTATCTCGGTGGCGATAGCAGCTCCAACACCTTTTACAGATTCAATCAACTCGTATAATTCTTTTAAATATGAATCGTTTTGAACCGTTTGTTGAATGTCTTGATTAACCTTTTTGATGTCTTTGGCAAGTGCTTGCATGGTAGCTTGACAAGCTTTTTTAGCTTCATTAAGGTCTTTTTTGGAGATGAAATTTTGACAATCTGTCAAGGGCGATTGCATTATTTTTCGAACCTTGATAAGTCGATTACGAAGTGCTGTTAGTCTATCAAGTTTTTGAATAACATCGCGTTTAGGTGTCCACAAACGCACCTCATCGCGATTTTTATAGGCACATGTGGCAATTCTTTGGGCATCTACTTTATCATTTTTACCTCGAATCATGCCCAAACTATTCTTAATATGAATGGGATGTTCAAGCCAAACTTTTGCCTGTTTTGAGTGCAAAAAATTCAGAAGATGATTGTTATAGATTCCCGTATGTTCCATACAATACAGGCTATTGGCAAAAGTTGCGTTAGGGCATTGGGTTTTCAAGTGTTTGACAAATGATTCAATACCTTTTTTATCATTGCTTGATTGAAAATGAAAAAACAATTTGTTGGCCATCACGACAGCAAAATCAAGTGTAGCTTTTGAAATGTCAATGCCGATGAAAAATGAAAACGTTTCCATAATTTTGAATGATCGGAGTGCCGATGCGATTTATTTGTTTACCTAAGTCAGCGAGCTGTTACACATTCAATACCTTGCTCATGGGTCATTAGCCCGAATTTCTATTTGAATCTTGTGTTACAGCAAACCGGTGGGGTCTTGAATCGATCCATGAGTCATCAACTTTGCCGACGGCGGTAAGGCTTCCCCACCGGTGCTGGCTTACTCTCACTTTGAGAGCATCCCAAGTTATGACTTTCTTGGAATTTTTATAGCGCACAAATCTAAAGGCCGAAGCGATTGTAAGCGAATTAGGATTGAATAATATTGTCTTTTTTCATACTTTTTTTTAAGCTGTTATTCCTTCGCCTACCAAGCGTAAGCAAAAGAATAACTTAAAATGGCTTAAAAAAATCAACGTCGCCCAACAGGCAAATGGGTGCAATATAATGAGGTCTTCGACCATAGACCGCACCCATTTGCCCTCCGTTAGCTGCAACAGTATGACCGACCGTGCAACCATTGACGAGAGTTTCAATAGACACTGAATGACTGTCCCCTTTCCGACTTCGGACTTGCGGCAGCGGTTATTGAAAGTTTTGTGCTTTTAACTTTAGTTCGTCACGGGGGACAGTAATTCATTGTCTTACGGACTTGGTGAACGACTGGACTATCAAGTCATACGATTTCAACTAACGATTAACCATGACAGTTGATAACTATATTTTTCAACAAACGGACTAACCGCAAAGACCATTTGTAACTTTGACTAATAAAACTGCGACTATGTTAATGCAAAGACCAACACTCCATCACATCCGACAAATAACCACTAAGTCATTAAGGGATTTCATTCTTGACAACGGCTTAACGGAGAATGACACATTACTACTTAACAAAGCAAATTTTGACGACTTAAAAGTTGAGTATCGTGCGACTTACAAGGAGAGTATTTTTATTCCTTACTTTCTGTTGAGAGTTTTAATTCAAGACGACAGTTCTGGCAGAGTTCCCCTAAACAGAGTTGGCGTAATCAAAGACGACAACAACAGATTTGAAAATGACTACGACCCTAAAGTAGCTAACCAACCTAATGACGATTTCAAATACGAAACGATTTACAGGTGCGGTTGGTGCGATAATGTGGTTGACTTTGACGGCTCAGAGTTTGACAGTTCAACACGACAGTTCAAGATTGACATTTTGGAGAAGTATAAAAACACTGTAACAGTAAAACATGTAAACGGAAAATGTTGCCCCAATGGACACGACAAGTAATACTTGGACAAGAACGGCAGCAGCTAACATGGGCTTAGCGAAAGTGGCGGTTCAGTGCTCCGCAGACACATTTGTGGTTAATCAAAGTTTGGTTCTCCGCATCAACATTTGTGGTGAAAATCGCCATCTTTGTCAAGCCGCAAACCGTTAGCAGCAAGGCAAACCTATGGCACAACCTACAGACACGACAAAAATGACAGTGACAAATTTCAAATGAAAAAAATACCTGTAAGACATATAAAAGATTCCTTTTTTGAAGATCGTTTTAGTATAAGAGCTATTGAACCTTTGGTGGCTAAAGGGGATTTGATTCATGAACTTCATCGGCACGACTTTTATTTTGTCTTGTTCATTAAAAGAGGTAGGGGCGAACACGAAATAGACTTTATTAAGTATGAAGTGGACAACTACTCGGTTTTTTTTATCCGACCTGGACAAGTGCATCAATTAAAACTTGAGAAAGGTACTACGGGATTCATGCTGCAATTTACTTCTGACTTTTATTCCCCTCGTGAAAAGCCTGCTAATGTTGTATTACGAAAGGTTAGTAATAAAAATTATTGTCATTTAAGTACAGAACGATTTGAAAAAATTGATTTGCTATTGCAGGCTATCTTTCAAGAATTTACCCAAAAGCAAGACCGATACAAAGAAGTTGTTAAAGCCAGTTTAGACATTATTTTCATTGAATTAGTGCGTCAAAGTCGTAACCCAAATAAGATTGCCAACGAAGCCAAACTTTATGCCCAAGAGCGTTTGGAAGAATTACAAGATTTACTGGAAAAAAACATTCACACCAAAAAACAAGTAAGTGAGTATGCCGAAATGTTGAGCATAACACCTTATCAACTGAACGCCATTACGAAAGCATCGTTACAAAAAACGGGTTCGGAAATTATCAATGAGCATATTATTTTAGAAGCCAAGCGGATGCTCATAGGCACAGGCAATCAAGTAAATCAAGTAGCCGATATGCTGGGCTACGATGATCCCTCCTATTTTATACGCTTTTTCAAAAAGCAAACAGGGCTTACTCCCGAAGCATTTCGCCAAAATTTTAAATAAGTCCTATTCAACTTGAAGTCTGTCCTATTAGGCAGGCTTTCCATGTAGATACTTTTGCAGTGTTAATTTATTTAATCACCTCAAAAAAATTATTTACATGAAAAAGATTCATTTTTTATCAATTTTAATCGCTGCTGCATTCAGCATACAAAATTTACACGCCCAAGACTCAATAGTCAATTTCAAGCCCAAAACAGTTTTTGTGGAAGAAATGATTGGAGACAAGCGACAATTTCTACAACTTATGGTAAACAAGGTTTTTGTAGAAAAGAAAAAAATTGGCTTGTTGTCCATTTCGTCTTATGCTGCCGATTACAAAGACAATCTCGGCAACAATGAGTTTCAAAACACATCACTTATTTATCATCACTTGTTCAAAGGAATCAGCATCAATTCTGGTGCAAGTTTTACTTCTGTAGAGGGCTTGAAAAATTTTGTGGGCTTGCATTATATGTATCAGAGTAAAACACTTTCGTTGATATATATGCCAAGTTATTATTTTATCAATAACCACAAGATTTCCAATTTTGCCCTCATAGAATATAAGCCTTCCATAAATGAGAATTGGTCTGTTTATTCACGCTTACAGTTGCATTACAACCATGATTTGGAAAATGGAAATCATTTCCGAAGTTATGCGTATAGCCGTTTGGGCTTAACGTATAAATATTTCAGCTTTGGACTTGCTCACAATTTTGACCGCTATGGGGCAGATAAAAACACAAAAAATAATATTGGTGTGTTTCTAAAATTGACCATGTAATCAACATTATTAAAATTTTAAAACAATCCTATTTAACTAATTAAATGTCCTATCAGACAGCACTTAAGTCAAAGTAATTTCACATCATAATCATTCAAAAAAACAATAAAAATGAATACAAAAAAAAGAATTATCATCGTAGGTGCATCAGGCACTATGGGTCAGTTTTTAGCCGATTTACTGGAAAAAGAAAATCACGAAATCATAAGAGTAAGCAGAACATCTGCCGATATACAAGTAGATACCACTTCCACTCAATCAATTCAACAAATGTATGAAAAGGTAGGTGCATTTGACGCACTAATTTCAACTGCGGGAAGCACCTTTGTTGGACCTTGGGAGAAACTTAATGACCAAACTTTCAGAACTGGAGTTGAAGGCAAAATGATGGGGCAAATTAATTTGGTGTTAATTGGTCAGCACTACATCAATCCAAAAGGTTCTTTCACTTTAATATCTGGTGCATTGACACACGAACCTCAATTGAATTTTGCCAACGCATCTGCTGCAAATGGTGCCGTAGAAGGATTTGTAAGAGCCGCAGCCGTTGAATTGGAAAATGGTATTCGCATCAATGCTGTAAGTCCAACAGTTATTGAAAGTTCCCCTCAATATTTCCCCTATTTCCCTGGCGAAATCCCTACAACGATGAAGCAATTGGAGTTTGGCTTCAAGAAAAGTTTGTTTGGAACAGTAACAGGTCAAATTATTAAACCATAAAAAAATTGAAATGACAACAAGAGCAAAGTTGATACAAGCCATCAAAATATGGATAGTAATTTATCCTTCCATTACCCTCTTTAATATTTTGTTTGGAAGTTATTTAGCCAGCTTACCATTGTTTCTGAAAACACTTGCTTTAACATTGGTATTGGTTCCGTGGATGGTTTTTGTTGGCTTGCCATTTATTAATAAGGTGCAGCAAAAAATGTCAGGGAATGAAAAGCCTTAGCAGAAGAATATTTCTTAAACAAGGTGGAATTATGGCAACTGCATTTGTAATGCCTTTAAGTTTCCATTCAATTTTAAATAAAAAAGATATGAGCGATAAAAAACATTTTGATGTAATCATTATAGGAGGTAGTTATTCAGGACTTGCAGCAACAATGGCTTTAGGCAGGGCATTGAGAAAAGTGCTGATTATTGACAGCGAAAAACCTTGTAACAGGCAAACCCCATATTCGCATAACTTTTTGACCCAAGACGGAAAAACACCAAAGGAAATTGCAGCTCTTGCGAAGCAACAAGTGTCAATGTATGACAGTGTGGAGTTTTTTAATAGCCTGGCGACAAAAGCGAGCAAAACCGAAAACGGCTTTGCAGTTCAAATATCTTCGGGAGATATATTTACCGCATCAAAGTTGATTTTCGCAACAGGAATTAAGGATGAGATGCTTAATATCAAAGGTTTTTCTGAATGTTGGGGAATTTCCGTTCTACATTGTCCTTATTGCCATGGATACGAAGTAAGAAATGAAACAACAGGAATTTTGGGAAATGGCGAATACGGATTTGAATTTTCTAAGCTCATTTCAAATTGGACAAAAGATTTGACACTGTTTACAAATGGAAAGTCAACATTGACTGCTGAACAAACAGCAACCCTTGAAAAACATCACATTAAAATAGTAGAAAAGGAAATTGGAGTGTTAGAACACATCAACGGACAACTTCAAAATATCATTTTCAAAGACGGCTCAAAGGATAATATTGATGCCATATACACTCGCCTACCCTTTGAGCAACATTGCAAGATACCTGAACAATTAGGCTGTGAACTGACCGAAGACGGATATATCAAAATTAAACCTACCCACGAAACGACAATAAGTGGCGTTTTTGCTTGTGGTGATAACGTAACTCGTATGCGGACAGTTGCGAACGCTGTGTCAATGGGAACAACAACAGGAATGATGGTAAACAAAGTACTCGTAGAAGAAAATTCACAATAAATAGTAAATAAAATGAAAGCAATTGTTTATGAAAAATATGGGACAGCCGATGTTCTAAATTTGAGAGAAATTGATAAGCCTATTCCAAAAAATGATGAGGTTTTAATAAAAACAATATCAACGTCTGTATCAGCAGCCGATTGGCGTTTAAGAAAAGCGGACCCGTTTTTAGCGCGTATCTTTAATGGACTTTTTAAACCAAAAAGGGTAAAAATATTGGGTTTTGAAATTTCAGGTATTGTCGAAGAAACAGGAAAGAATGTAACTGACTTTAAAAAAGGAGATGCTGTATTTGCTTATTGCGGATTAAAGTTTGGAGGATATGCAGAGTACATTTGTTTAAAAGAAACAGATATTATAACACACAAGCCAGAGAACATGTCTTTTGAAGAAGCTGGAACTACAGCCTTAGGTTCTTTAACAGCATTGTTTTTTTTGCGAAAAGCAAATGTTTCTAATAGTCAAAAAATATTGATTTACGGTGCTTCAGGTAGTGTAGGAACTTTTGCAATACAGCTTGCCAAGTATTTTGGAGCAGAGGTTACTTCGGTGTGTAGCAAAAAAAATATAAACCTTGTAAAATCCTTGGGGGCTGATTATTCCATTGACTATACAACAACAGCGATAAGCTCTTTACAAGAAAAATTCGATATAATATTTGATGCGGTAGGAAAAATCAGCAATTCAGATTGCAGGAAAATTATGTCGATTAATGGAAAATTTATTTCAGTCAAAAGTCAATCAAAGCCCACAAAAACTGATTTACATTTTATAAAAGAGTTAATTGAATCTGGAAAACTCATTTCAATTATAGATAGGACATACAAATTAAAAGACATAAGAGATGCACACCGATATGTAGAACAATTTAGAAAGAGTGGGAATGTAGCAGTATTAGTGAAAGAAGGATTGGACTGACTAAATTTACTTAACATAAAAAATATGTATTCATCTAATTTAAATAAGGAGGAAAAACTGTATTTGCCTCGTAAAACGGCTTTCTGGGCGGGCTTTTTTTACGTACTAACCTTTGTTTCCATACCTACATTATTTCTGTATCAGCCCATTCACGAGCCAAACTATCTGCTCAGTAATGCTAACGACAATTATGTAGTGATTGGTGGAATACTGGAAATAATTGTAGCACTAAGTGGTATCATTACATCCATTATTCTATATTCAATTTTAAAAAGGCAAAATGAAACACTTGCATTAGGGCTTGTTGCAGCCCGCATATTAGAAGCGTCAACAATATTCGTTGGTGTATCATTCATATTGGGAGCTGTAACACTGCATCAACAAGGGGCTGGAGAAAGTTCTATAACGATGAGCCATGCTTTGGTAGCACTTTATGACCGCATTTTTGTACTTGGTCAAAGCTTTATGCCCGCAATAGATGACATACTTTTAGGTGTTCTGCTTTACCAATCTCGTTTAGTACCTCGTTGGCTTTCAGTTATAGGTATTGTAGGTGCTTTCCCATTATTTGCAGGGTACTTTGCTCTCTTGTTTGGTTTTATAGAACGTTCATCACCATTGACAGGAGCATCTGCTATTATGGTTGCTTTTTTTGAATTTACATTGGGAATTTATCTATTGGTTAAAGGGATAAGAAAATCGTAAGACAGAACTTAATAATACATGAAATAAGAATGCCCTGCTGCTAACAAAGGCTTGGCGTAATGGGGGCGGACGTGCTTCGCATGAAAATTTGTGCTAAATTTGAATTGTGTGCTTTGTATAAAGGGTTGTGCTGAAAGGCCACCACTCCGTCAAGCCCAGAACCGTTAGCGTCCTACCTTGCCAAACACTACCCATTCTTCAACAAAAAAGCCCTCCAAAAAGGGCTTTAACTTTGAGCGGGGCTTATACTTACTCCATCGTTTTTGCACTCTCTCCCAGCGACTTCCACCGATAAAACAAGTAACTAACCCCTATCAACGAACCAATCAGCAGAACCCACTCTAACCAATTAGAGGATTGTTCCGTTGATTCTTTAGGGGTTGAAAACGATGAGATTCCAGCTAACGTAGGTAAGGCGGCGACTTCACCGCCAAACGGGTAATAAGTTTGCTCTATCATGGCTTTTGAGGGTTAATACTGTGAATTAGTACGGTGAATACATCCGACACTTGATTGATTATTATATTTTGCTCACGTCCCTGCACGTTTAGGTAAGTTACGCTCTGACCCTTATACGATTTGAACAAATCTATAAGAACTGAGTTTTTTTCGTAGAAATCAAGATGTGTTTGCAATTGCTCTGATTGCCTCTTAGCGTTATTCAGCTTGCTTTCCCATTCGCTCAGCGAGTAGTTGGATTTATGATGACTTTGATTTGCAGCTTTATGGTGGCGCATTGAAACCACAGTTTCTACGTACTCACTCAAGGTCATCTGGTTTTGATTGGCTTCGTGTGCCAATTGGATTTTTGTACCAGCATCACATTTGAAACCAAGCGTTACTTTGTTACGAGCGTTTTCGAGTCCTTCTAACTGTAACGCCCTGCCGTTTCTTTGATAGTATTCCATCGTGTTAATTTTGATTAATTGAACCCTCCAAAACTAATTAACCCTGATTTACCGTTTTAGAGTTAATCAGGGTTAATACAGGTTAATCGGCATTAATCTACGTTAATGGCAGTTAATCAGGTGGCTCTCCAAGGTGTTCAATAATGATACCTACCTGCTTGGGGGTAAATACCCTATCGCGAGTATCCAACACCAAATCAGGGATTTTTATAAGCCACTTTTTAAAGGTTTCGGGGCTGACTCCGTAACGTTTGGCTAATTGGCTTCGGGTGGCTGGTTTATGTGTTTTCGTTTCCATAGCTTTTGGGGTTTTGAACGTTGGAAATTAGAAAAGCCATATATAGGGCCTTTCCATTTCCAACGTTTTCAGAAGGGTGCAACCAAGGTAAAAACTACCTCTTTTCCTTGCTTTTTACGCGTCAAAAATGGGACAGCTCCTTCCGTTAGGCTTTTAAGTCGTGTCTCAACTGTTTTGGAGGTACATCCAAAATATTCGGTAAGTTGGTTAACCAAATCTTTCTTTGAAATTTCCCCCATAATGTTCTCCAACAACCAATCTTTCAACTCTCCCAATTCCGCTTTTTCTGCTTTGAGGCTTTTTTGGTCGGCGATAAAGGTGGCATCAGCCACAACCAAACCCCTAACTTCTTCCGAATAACGTAAATAATGTGGCTCTGGTTTTTTGGTATTACGGGTATGAAGAAACTTCAATGCTATCAAATCAGTAGCAACACTATTTGCACCTTTGTCAAATCCAATTGAAATAACGGTTGAAGCCTTATTGATGAGTTCTGTACCCAAATGTCCCCGTGCTTTGGCTTCTCCAAAACTGTTAGGATTCTCGTGGATTACGCAGATAAACGACACATTGTACTGATTAATCACCACGTTCAAGTGGTCGAGTAACTTCATGGATTCTTTGGGGTCATTGAAGCTGCCGATACAGTCCGTAATTACGTCTAAGACCACCATAACGTGTTCATGAGCGTGTTTTTGGCGTACATCATCCAAGTACTGCTTCACGGCTTCAAATCATGACATATAGGTTTATTAGTTGTTCAATTGGAAGTATTTTATGTCTGCCAAAAGTACAGATTTTAGTTTAAACGCTTGATTCCTTTGTTTACAAAGTCTGTTTGAGCCGCTTTTTGATGTGGATAAGTTCGGTAGGAGGGATATAGGAAAGGGTTTCAAAAATGTATTGCGGATTCAAAATAATTGCCTTATTTTAGGCGTCATTTTGATAGCGTTACCTTGTCTGGGGCATTCGGCTACGTAGTAAGAATTGCCTTTTTTATCTTTTGCCGAAGTTAATTTTTCTTCTAAAGGCTGTATTTCAGAGTGATTGAATACATTCAATGAAAATTTTGAATCTCTGAGAATCGCTTGAATTTTGGGGTATTGCATTTGCTGACAATAAAGTTGAAATAAGATGGCGAAATTCGTTAGGGCGTTTGACAAATCAAACGGTTTTACCAAAAAGGTTTTCCATGTCCCTTACGATTGAATCTGCTTTAAAAAGGCAGTAATGCTCTTTTGCCATTATTTTGTTGGGATGCAGTACGGCATAGTGATAGTACCAATAAAAGTGATTGAAGGTATTTTGCGCCCAATCTTGCTCAATAAAAGCCTCAAAATGTTCATGTTGCTCTTTGGCCAGTAACATGGCGAAGTAGCGTTCTATCATAAATATCACATCTTGGTCTTCGGTAGCTATGAGCCAATACTGCTCCAAGTCGTAGGCTTTTTGGGATTGATTGCACCATAGATAGGTAAGCGAGGCTAAATAGAGGTATTGGGCTGCCCAAGGTTCGCGCAAACGGTCGAGAAACAAATGAAGTATTGTTTTTACGCCCATGTCGGCATATTGGAGTGCTTTTTTTGCTTTTCCCCTACGCTTTATCTCCTTTTCGAGCAATTCAAACGCGACAAACAGATGTCCTTTTCGGGCTTGTTCTTCCAATATCTTTTGTTGAGGATAAGGATACCCATATCTGAAATAGGCGTCGTATAGCTTAGAAATTTTGGCAGGGTCAGGTCGTAAGGTATCGGCTTCGATAAAGTCAGAAAAATCGTCCAAGTAACACAAGTAAATATAATTTTCTTCGGCCTGAGTCGCTTGCTGAAAATCCTCGAATCTTCCGAAAAAAAGCTGCGATTTTTCCAAGAAATAGGCTTTGGCAGCCTCATAATTAGATAGCTCGCATACCCATTCCTCGGCTCGCTCGGAAGCATAAATTACCTCACTGATACCCAATGCTTGTGCCATAAGAAATACTTCATAGCGAAGCACATTGTAAGATTCTACGTAATCGGGATTGGTAAAAAAGCCCCAACGCAATCCAAAACTAAACTGTGTATAATTATTGCGAATATCAGCAGAGGTGTAGGTCGGTAGATTGACCGTTATCAATGGCTCGTTGTAGAAAGTACCCATTTCATCCGTTATTTCCCCTCCTTCCTCGATTTCAAAAGCCAAATTTGAACGGTTAATTTCTTTCTTGTCGTCAATGCCTCTTTCCCAAGGTAAAGGTTGCCACTTTTTGATGACCCACTTTGCTACTTCCTCCAAAGGCTTATTTGGAGGCAACTGATAATTTAGCAAGGCGTATGTATAGATTCCCATCGGTTATTATGGTTTCTCAATCAACAGTCTCAATTCTTCCTCTTTGGGTAGTTCTACCATGTATTTAGACACAAACATTTGATTGTCAAGCCCCGCAGTAGCATACTTTACTTTGGTATCAGAGCCGCGTTCGGTACAAAGAATAGGATTGTCAGTAGGTTGCATTACTTCATTTTTGAAGTAGTTCAGGTAAAAATTCATCTGCCCCGTATCGCTGTGGCGAAACTTCCGTACCTTCAAATCAATCAGTACGTGGCATTTCAAGATACGGTGATAGAATACCAAGTCCACTCGGTCGTGTTCTCCGTCCATTGTGATACGTTTTTGTCGTGCCTCAAATCGGAGCGCCGATGCGACAAAATCCTGTACCCAATTCCTGTAAAAAGTGCTGGATTTTATCTAAAAGAGCCGTTTCAAGGTCGTTTTCGGAGTAAGTCGCCAATTCCTTGAAGCCCGTAAACTCCAAAATATACGGGTCTTTGATGGTTTCTTCGATGGTTTCGCTTTCGGCTTTGAGGTTGGCGATGAGTGCGTCTTTGTCGGTCGAGAGGCCAATACGCTCCAACAGTAGGCTTTCAATTTGTCGTTCCAAAAAGCGAGCGTTCCAGTTGCCTTTGATGGCTTCCTTTTCGTAGAACGCACGTTTGAGCGGGTCTTTGATACGCATAAGTGCCACAAAATGCCGAAATGAGAAATTAGCCAATAGGTTTTCGGGGGTAAGTTTGGGATTTAATGGCTTATTTTCAGTCACTTGTAATTGGCCAGCCAGTGGCTGGCTTATTTCAAAACCTTCTAATTTTGTGACCAGTGGCTGCAAAATCTGCGGGTATGTGTTATAGAATTGCCGAAAATCTTTGATTGAACTATTGGACATTCCTTTTACTCCTTTTTGAGTAAGGTCTTTTGCTAACATTCTAATCAAGTTTTCACCATATTTCGCGCGTTCTTCGCCGTTTTGCTCAAATTCAACTATGTAGAAACCAATGAGCCAGTTGCGAATGACCAACTGCTGATTGAGTGCCGAAACTGCTCGTTTTTGGAGAGTATAGTGTGCGGTTTCGATGGATTGGATAAGGTCTTGGTATTGCATATTAAAGCATTGAATTAGCTATGTTGCTAAGGGTTTCAGTATCAAAACTTTGAAGATATATTTCAGTTACCCGCTCCGATTGATGCCCCATCAATTCTTTGATTCGGGCGGTAGGAACTTCTTTTCGATAAAGGGTAGTAGCAAAAGTATGACGTGCCGAGTAAGTGGTCAGATGCTCATCAATGCCTAACAACTTAGCAATTTCTTAG
>JBDHXS010000123.1:0-12631 GCA_039810845.1 Runella sp.
GGACTACCCTTGCCTACCGTGGCCAAATCACAACCATAAGCCCTCAAACAGGTTCAATGACGCCTGAGCAAGTTCGGGCAAAAGTTCAACGCAATGCTTGGACTGACCTAAAAATAACAGGCTCCCTTGGTCATACCGATTCGCTCAAAACCAAAATCAAAACAGAAGATTGGAACGATTTTCATTTGGTAGTCAAAGGAAATCGATTACAGCATTATGTTAATGGTATTTTGATGAGTGATGTCACTGACAATGACCAAGTAAATGGCAAATCAAAAGGATTTTTGGGCGTACAAGTTCACGTAGGACCTCCTATGAAAGTACAGTACCGCAATCTGCGTTTAAAGCAACTGTAATGCTGTTAACTGTTAATCGTTATTTGTTAACCGTTATCGGTGATTGTTATTTGTGAACCGTTAACCGTTATCAGTGGGACCTCGATGGTGTAATGCTATAATCAATGTTAAACATCTAATAATCAGTATGATTATACTATTAACAAATAACTGTTAACTATTAACAGTTAACAAATCAACAGACAAAACTGCTCGAAAAGAATTATGAATAAAATTGGATTTAATGTTTTGGCTTGGTCGGCGGGAATGTCTGACGAATTATTTCCTATCATCGAACGCCTGAAAGAAATTGGCTACGACGGCGTAGAATATTTTATCGGTGCTCCCGACGAAGACGCCTACAAACGGGTAGGAAACCGCTCGCGTGAACTAGGTTTAGGCGTAACAGCCGTGACAGTAGTTAGCCCCGACACCAACCCAGTCAGTGAATCGGCAACGGTACGTGCCCAAGCCCTCGACCAACTCAAGTGGGTGATTGACCGCGCCCACGACCTAAACGCCGAAGTACTTTGTGGCCCTTTCCACTCAGCCCACGCGCATTTTGTGGCTCGTCCAGCTTCGGTAGATGAGTTTGCTCGCGCCGCCGAAGTACTACATGCCGCGGGGGAATACGCCGCGCAAGCCAATTTAATTCTTGCTCCCGAAGCCCTCAATCGTTTTGAGTGCTACCTCTGCAATACGATGGAGCACCTTGCCAACTTGGTGCAATTGACCAACCACCCCAACGTACGGGCCATGTTCGACACGCACCATGCCAACATCGAAGAGAAAAAATACGAGTCGGCCATTCGTACCATCGCGCCTTATTTGAGCCACGTCCACATTAGCGAAAACGACCGCGGCACGCCTGGCGATGGGCATATCCCGTGGGACAATGCCTTTGCAGGATTGGCGGCGGCTGGCTATAAAGGCTGGTTGACGATTGAAGCATTTTCTCGCAATGACCCAGATTTTGCCAATGCGATTGGGGTATGGCGCGAGTACAACGACCCCTGGCACATTGCCGAAAATGGTCTGACGTTCATCCGCGAAATGTCTATCAAGCATAATTTATAACGTATGAAAAAAAGAAGCTTCCTCTTTATTTCCTGCTGCCTGCTTTTTGGCCTGTTGGGGTTTGCAACGCCCCTGCCATCGGTTCATCCTGAGGATGCGTACAAAATTGTCTATAAAGGTGAGAAAGGTCCAGGTCGAGGCAAAAACATTGTTTTTATTACCACCGACCAAGAATACCGCAGCGAAGAATCTCTCCCCGCGTTAGCTCGTATTTTGGCCAAACGCTACGGGTTTACTTGTACGGTTATTTTTGGACTTGACGACAACGGATACATTTTGCCAGGCAGCTCCAACCTCAAAGGATTGGCGGCGTTGGACAAGGCCGATTTAATGGTGTTGTTTACCCGCTTCTCCAATTTTGATGACGAAGAAATGAAGCATTTCGACGCTTACATTCGCCGCGGGGGGCCAATTGTTGCTTTTCGGACATCTACCCATGCTTTTAACAATAAGGGCAATGCCAAATGGGAGCATTATTCATGGAACTACAAAGGAGAAAAAAGTGCTTGGAAAGACGGTTTTGGCGAATTGGTTTTGGGCGAAACGTGGGTATCTCACTACGGCACCAACCACAAACAATCTTCAAAACTTTTGTTGGAAGACTCCCAAAAAGAGCATCCTATTTTGCGGGGTGTCAAAGACGTTTGGGTGCAGTCGGGAGGCTATACCGCCTACCCCAACGGGGCTACCACCTTGGCACGCGGGCAAGTGCTTAATGGCATGACGTCCACCTCAACCCCCGACCCTACCAAAGAGTTGCTCCCTGTTGCATGGATTAAAAACTATTCAGTTGAGTCTGGCCCAACGGGGCGTGCTTTTACAACTACCCACGGAGCTTCTGAGGATTTATTAAATGAAGGATTTCGCCGCATGGCAATCAATGCCGCTCTTTGGGCAATGGGAATGGAGAAAAAAATCAAAGCCAACAACCCCATTGAATTTGTAGGCCCTTACCAGCCCACACCTTTCAATTTTGATGGGTATAAAGTAAACGTAAAACCTGCTGATCTGGCCGATTGGAATTCGCTAATCATGCCAGGTGAAATATTCAAGAAAAAATAACCCATCACTTTTATGTCAGTATCACTTCCTTTTCGTTTCGGTTCTGAGGTTTACACTTGGTTCATGAGCGGAAACGGCACCATCCACCAAGGGCGTTTGGGCCACATGATTGAAATTATTTCCCAAGCAGGTTTTACGGGAATTCAGCCCATTTTTACGTGGATGGGCGATTTGGTAAACCCTGATTTGTTGGAAGCTAAATTGAAAGAACAAGGCATTGAACTGGCCGCCGTGGCTTTGGCTTTGGAATGGAACGGCAACGGAGAAAGCGACGACGAACGCCGCATCGCCGACAACGCCATCGCTTTGTTACAGCGTTTTCCTGGGGCGGTTTTAAATACGGTTCAAATCCCAACGGGCCGCCACGACCTCGCCGCGCGTCAGAAAAGCTTGGTGAATATTGTGAATACCGTTTCGGCCCGTGCCAATGCCTTGGGCGTGCCTTGCAGTTTTCACCCCAATTCACCGCATTCGTCGATTATTCGTACCGAAGAAGACTATAAAATCGTGTTGGAGTCGTTGGATGCAACCGTGACGGGCTGGACGCCCGACGTGGGTCACATCATCAATGGCGATATGGACCCGCTCACCAAAATGAAAGAATACGCTTCCCTCATCAACCACGTTCACTACAAAGACTGGGACGGGAATCCTGAGTTTACGTTGATGGGCCGTGGTAAGGTAGATTTACTGGGCGTTACACAGTGGTTGAAAGACATCAATTATTCGGGTTGGATTATCTGCGAAGACGAAGGCGAAGAAGCCCTCGATGACCCCGATTTTGTGACCCTCCACGATGGGCGTTGGATTTTAAACGATTTAATTCCCAATTTGAAATAAGCAGTCCATAGTCCATAGTTCACAGTCCATCGTTTTGCTCATTTACTATTAGTACTTATGCCTTTTGTTCAAAGCAACGGTATCAATTTTTACTACGAAGAGCGGGGTGATGCCAACGCTCAGCCATTGCTCCTCATCATGGGAATCACGGCAGCAGGCGGTGTGTGGGAGCCCCACGCCTCGTACTGGTCAAACGATTTTCGGTGCATCATTGGCGACAACCGTGGCGTAGGCAAAACCGACAAACCGCAAGGCCCCTATTCAACGGCTCAAATGGCCGACGATTATGCAGGATTGCTCGACGCGCTGAGTTTGGAAAATGTGCCCGTCGTTGGCTGTTCGATGGGAAGTACCATTGCTCAACAACTGGCGATTCGTCACCCTAAAAAAGTGCGTTCGTTGGTGCTGATGTGTCCATGGGCGCGCTGCGATAACGTGGCCAAAGCCATTTTTACCCACATGATGCACTGCAAAGCACGCTTCCGTCCCGAGGAATTTAGCTTGTACATTCAGCAGTTGATTTATTCAAAATCGTCGTGGGATAACGAAACCATCGCAGCAGAACTGGAAGCAGGACGCGCCCAAGCGGGCCTCGACCCGTTCCCTCAGCCGTTGCACGGACTGGAAGGGCAAGCTGCTGCCTGTATTTCGCACAATGCCTTGGCCGATTTGCCAAACGTTACGCAACCGACGCTTGTGATTGGTGGCCGCGAGGACATTTTTACGCCCGTTTGGATGGCCGAAGAAGTGACCAATGCGATTCCTAACGCGGAGTTGTATCTGTACGAAAAAGCGGGGCACATTTTCCATTTTGAGCACTTGGACGACTTTAACCCACGGGTAAAGAATTGGTTAAGTCAGCATACTTAATTATTTATGAACATAAACGAAACAAACACGCAACCTTGGACCAACAAACTGTCGCACGTGGCGCAGTGGGGAGGCATCGAAACCTCCGTGCTTGACAACGGCGCAGGACGTGGGACGCGCATTGCGTGGATAAATACGGGAACGGGTCTGCGGTATAAAGTGGTGCTTGACCGCGCCATGGACATCGCCGAGGCGTTCTACAACCAACACGGCTTGGCTTGGTTGAGTCATGCAGGCATTACGCCGCCTCAGCCTTTTTCGGACGGAGGCATTGATTGGCTTCGGACGTTCGGCGGAGGTTTACTTACCACTTGCGGGTTGAGCCACATCGGCGGGCCTGAGTCGGACGAATACGGTCAGCGCGGCCTTCACGGCGAAATCAGCAATATTCCCGCCGAAATTGAATCCATCGTTCAGCCCGACCCTGCGGCGGGGAAACTGGACATGAGCATTACGGGGATTATCAAACAAGCCCGCGTTTTTGGCCCCGTGTTGGAACTGCGTCGGACAATTTCGGGAACGCTCGGGCAACCGACCATCAAAATCCACGACGAAGTCATCAACCGCGCTAATACCCCCGCCCCGCACATGCTACTTTACCACTGCAACTTCGGTTGGCCGCTGGTGGACGAAGGAGCGCGTTTGGTCTGGCAAGGCAAATGGCAATCGCGGGATGGCAATCCACAAAATCCGATTTTTAATAACGACAACGATTTCCGCCGTTGCCCCGCCCCGCTCGAAGCCCACAGTGGTTTTGGCGAAGAGGCCGCTTTTATCGACATCGACGCTGACGCCAACGGACAAGCAACCTGCGGAGTTTATAATGAGGGACTTGGATTTGCCGTAGCAGTTCGTTTTCCCAAAGCTCAACTGCCTTGGCTCACCAACTGGCAGCACTGGGGCAAAGGCGAATACGTCACGGGCCTTGAACCTGGCACCCACCCTCCGATTGGGCAAGCGGCAGCACGGGCACAACAAACACTCATTGAACTAGCGCCAGGAGAAAAGCGCAGTTACACCCTTGAAATTGAAATCATTACCGACTCAGCCGCGCTTCGCGACTTTGTTGGGCAACCCTAATTATACACACACAACTTTCATTAATTAACTCTTAACAAGTGCAATTGCACCCCCTGAAAAAATGGCAAATTCAAGTATAGCAGCAAAAGCGTTAGAGCAAGGACAAGGTATTTTACGACTCGCCCCTACGTGGGTTCCACGCTCGTTTTGCGTTCCTGGTCGTCGTATCAAACTTCACCCCGACGATTATTATGTATTAGGTGGTGTTCGTGGCGGTATCGACGAACGTTGGCTTTCTTCGACCACTCCTGCCAAAAACGGCCCACTTACGGGTGAACACGAAGGTTTGAGCAAAGTAGTTTTTGAAGAAGGTGGACAAACCGAGCAAGTGTTGTTGAAAGACGTCATTGAAGAATTAAAGGGCGAAATCGTTGGCGACCGTCTTTGGGACGAATACCAAAGCTGGCCAATGTATTCAAAATTCTTTGACAACATGGGGCCACTCCCGCACCACATCCACCACAACGACGAAAAGGCGGCTTTGGTAGGGCAAAACGGAAAACCCGAAGCCTATTATTTCCCTCCCCAACTCAACAACCACGGTGGTGATTTCCCCTATACTTTCTTCGGAATTACGCCAGGTACCACCAAAGAACAAATCAAGCAATGCTTGATGGACTTCAATAAAGGTGACAACAAAATCACCAATTTCTCGTCGGCTTATAAATTAGAACCGGGTACAGGCTGGGACGTTCCTCCAGGAATTTTGCACGCGCCAGGCAGCTTGTGTACCTACGAGCCACAAAAAGCATCCGATATTTTTGCCATGTACCAAAGCCTTGTCAATGAGGCAATTGTACCAGAAGAATTGCTTTGGAATGGCACACCACAAGACAAAATGGGTGATTATGACGAGTTGGTTTCGGTGATTGACTGGGAGGCCAATGTTGACCCCAATTTTGCCGCCAATCACTTTATGATGCCTAAGCCTGTACATCCGTTGGAGGAGATGCAAGCCCAAGGATACGTAGAAAACTGGATTTGTTATCGCTCTGAGGCATACAGTGCCAAAGAACTCACCGTATTGCCTGGCGCTACTGTTACCATCACTGATGCTGCCGCGTATGGCTTAATTATGATGCAAGGACACGGCAAAATGGGCGTGTGGAACATCGAAACGCCTGCTTTGATTCGTTACGGACAATTGACCAACGACGAGTTTTTTGTCACTGAAAAAGCCGCGAAAGCAGGTGTTACCATCACCAACTACTCGTCAACGGATCCAATCGTGATGTTGAAGCACTTCGGGCCTAATAACCCTGATTTGGTCGTAGTGAAGTAGTTATGTTAGTTATCTGTTAACTGGAAATTGGATTTTGACTATTGTTACATTGCTGATACTCAACACGATGAACAGATAACAATTAACTGGTAATGGATAACAGACCCTTACATAAAACTGAACATTCATAAACAAACCTTTTAGACAATGGCAGAAAACAATTTTCCAAAACTCCACAACGCCACATGGCCTGGGATTGTGGGTAAAGGCCCTGATTCAGAGCCTGCAATTGCATTTGATACCATGCTCGAAATGACTGCGGCAGCAGAAGTGGACGGCGTAAAATTTGACGGCGTGGACGTTGGTCTTTTTGACCCGCACTACGACCTCGATATATCGGACGACGGCATCAAGCGCCTCGCCGACAAAGTAGCCAAGCACGGCCTCGAAGTAGGTAGCTTGGTGGCACCTATCTGGGGCGGCCCTGCGATGGGTACCAAAGAACAACGTGCCGAATTTGTGGAAATGGTGCGTAAGTCTTGCCACATCGGTCAAAAACTCCGCGAGTGGGGCCTTCGCCCAAACGGAATTGTTCGTATCGACTCGGCAAGTAGTCCGCACGATTGGGCCAATGACCCTGCGGGCAACACCAAGCTCATCGCCCAAACCTTCCGCGAAGCTTGCGACGTAGCCGCAGATTTTGGTGAAAGCCTAGCCGCCGAAGGAGAAATCTGCTGGGGCGGAATGCACTCGTGGAAATATATGTTGGATACGTTAGAGGCCGTTGACCGCAAAAACATTGGTTTTCAGGCCGATATGTCGCACACGACCTTGTATTTGTTGGGTTACAACGCGCCAGAACACCGCGTATTGCCCGAAGATTTCCAATGGGGCGACCGCGAAACGTTCCTCGAAGGTTTGCGCAAATTGACCGCTGCCTTGCGTCCGTGGACAATCGACTTCCACGTTGCCCAAAACGACGGTACCGTGTTTGGTTCAGGCTCGCACGACAAAACAGGTCGCCACTGCCAAGCGACTGACCCGAACGGTAAACTCGACATCACCAACGATGCGGGACTTTGGCTTCGCAACGAAAGCGGTGAGTTGACTAAGGCATTCAAGCACATTTGCTGGGATGGCTGTATGTTCCCGAACGCGGTCATGAACAACCAACAAACGTGGAACGACATCCTCGCCGCCATGATTAAGGTTCGCAAAGCACACGGATGGGTAGAATAGCCCTGCCCCCTATCCCCCAATGGGGGAATTTGTTGTTTCAGCTATTTCATTAAAGTATAAACATAAAAATTGCCCATAACTAAGCCCCCATTGGGGGTTTGGGGGCTGGACTGATATTTATGAAAAAACAACTTAGAATTGGACTTATCGGAACGGGTTTTATGGGGCGTACGCACTCCAACGGTTACAACCGTGTCCCTAACTTTTTTCCAGAACTTGAATACGAACCCGTATTAAAAGTAGTATGCTCGCGTAATGAAGAAAAAGTAAAAGCGTTTGCAGAGCAGTGGGGCTACGAATCGTACGAAACCGACTGGCGCAAGGTGATTGAAAGGGATGACATTGATGCTGTTGATATTTGTACACCCAACGATAGTCATGCCGAAATCGCCATTGCTGCGGCCAAGGCGGGAAAAATGATTCTCTGCGAAAAGCCGCTCTCACGCACTTTGGCTGAAGGTGAAGAAATGGTAAAGGCCATTGAGGAAGCGGGCGTAGCAACCACGGTTTGGTACAACTACCGCCGCTTGCCTGCCGTTAGCTTAGCCAAACAAATCGTTGACTCGGGCAAATTGGGCAAAATCTTCCATTACCGCGCCAACTTCCTCCAAGATTGGACCATCAGCGCCGACCTACCTCAAGGCGGAACAGGGCTCTGGCGAATGGATGCCGAAGCGGCAGGCTCGGGTGTAACGGGCGACTTGCTCGCCCACTGTATTGATACTGCGATGTGGCTCAACGGGGCTATCACCGACGTATCAGCAGTAACTGAAACGTTTATCAAAGAACGAATGCACCAACTCACGGGCAAAGTACAACCCGTAGGCATTGACGACGCTTGTATTTTCCACTGCCATTTTGCCAACGGTTCGTTGGGGCTATTTGAATCTACGCGCTATGCTCGCGGACACAAAGCTCTCTACACCTTCGAAATCAACGGTGAACATGCTTCTATCCGCTGGGATTTGCATGATTTAAACCGCCTTGAGTATTTCGACCACCGCGACGAAGGCATTGTACGCGGCTGGCGTTCTATCATCGTGACCGACGGCGACCAACCCTATATGAACAAATGGTGGGTAGGTGGCTTGGGCATTGGCTACGAACACAGCTTTGTACACCAAGTGGCCGATTTCTTGAAAAGCCTCGAAACGGGCGAACCTTGCGGCCCCACGTTCAAAGATGCGCTCCAAACCCAAAAGGTATGCGAAGCGGTCATTGAATCGGCCAACTCAAGAAGCTGGAAAGATACGGGTGCTGAGGCGATTGGGTAATCATTCTAACCTTTCCAAGGTGTTGAGCCTTGGAAAGGTTAAATAAAAATTTGAGTTTTGTACTCATGGGGTTTTATCATTGGTTCTACGGTCAAAGAACCCTGTTTTTTTAATTCTTCTGAATAATTTTCTACATTTAGGATTTTCAAGCAATCTCTAATCTGACCAGTACTGCTTCCTAATGAAATCCTTCTCTGAAATTTTTATCTATTCTGACCAGCCAGTAACTTGCCCAAATTGTGGTTCAAGGTCAGAGATTATATTAGAACTATCCCAAATAAAATATCAAACTCAAATCCATAAGTGTAAGAATACAAAATGTGTGCATGAGTTTGAAATGCAATATGATGAAGAGTTTGATAATGGAGCTTTGCTATGAAACAAGGTCAGAGACTATGGACAAGAGATGAATTAATATTGGCAATTAATTTGTATTGCAAATTACCCTTTGGCCGTTTACATCGTTCTAATCCAGAAGTAATAAATCTTGCCAAGCTGATAGATAGAACGCCAAGTTCAGTAGCATATAAATTAGTAAATTTTGCCAGTTTAGACCCAAGTCTAAAAGTAAGAGGTATAAAAGGTGCTTCTAATGCAAGTAAAGCAGATAATGAAATCTGGAATGAATTTTTTAACAATTGGGATATACTTCCCTATGAGAGCGAAAAATTGTTAGCACAATTTGAACATACAACTGTTGAAAAATTATACCAGATTCCTGAAGATGCTCTACTAAAAGAAGGAAAGACAAGGGAGCAAGTAGTAAAGGTAAGAGTTAATCAATCATTTTTTAGAAGGTCAATACTAGCCGCGTACAATAATACTTGCTGTATTACAGGAATTAATACGCCTGAATTTTTAATAGCAGGACACATTCGCCCATGGGGGATTGATGAAAAGAACAGGCTAAATCCAAGAAACGGAATAGCAATAAACGCTTTACACGACAAAGCTTTTGAAGCTGGATATATTACAATTACCCCAGATTATAAAGTAAAAGTTTCGCCATTAATCCTGAAAAACAAAGACCAGTATACTCTCGATTTTTTTGGTAAGTTTGACAATCAACCCATTATTCTTCCTTCACGTTTTTTACCTGATGTTGAGTTTTTAAAATATCATAACGAAGAACGATTTAAAATATAGCGATTGAAAGACTTCTAGCCTCTATTTTTACATTTAAAGACCCCTATAAATAAATGGCAAAAACAACCTTTTGGGACGTAATAGATAAAACGATTGAAAAAGTTGGAACACCGCTTTCGGCAAAAGAAATTTGGGACAAAGCCAATGAACTTGGCACGTTAGGCGATTTTACTACCACTGGCAAAACTCCTTGGGCGACCATCGCCGCCTATTGCTACACTGATATAAACAACAACGCAGACAACTCAATGGTTATTCAAACCAGTGAACGGCCTGCTCAGTTTTTTTTAAGACGCCTCAAAAATCAGGTAGATCTTCAAAAAGTCCAGCAACAAAAGGATACTGAAATTGCAAAAAAAGACAAAATCGAAACCAAAAGATTCAACGAACGAGACTTACATCCTTTATTGGTTTCTTATGCCTATGGTGCGAGTCATTTTAAAGCCAATCTAAAGACTATTTTTCACGAAATTTCAACTAAAGCAACTAAGGGGCAAAACGAGTGGTTACATCCTGATTTGGTGGGGGTTTATTTCCCATTTCGTGATTATAAACCCGAAACTCTTGAAATCCAAAATCAGTTATCCATCACCTCTATAAAATTATTCTCTTTTGAGTTAAAGGTCACTTTAAACTTCGGGAATTTAAGACAGTCTTACTTCCAAGCTGTTTCAAATTCAAGTTGGGCCAATGAGGGCTATTTAGTCACCCTAAACATCGACGATGATTCGACTTTTAAAGATGAAGTAAGGCGTCTTAATAACGCTTTTGGAATTGGTATAATTCAACTCAATCCTGAGAATATTTTTGAAAGTGAAATATTATTTCCTTCAAAAATCAACCAAGAAATTGACTGGGATACCGTCAACCGATTGGCAAATGAAAATACAGATTTTAATGATTTTTTAAAATTAATTACGGAAGATTGTAAACTTGGAAAAGTAAAAAGCCAATACGATAAAGTTTTAAAAATGGAAGAATTGGCAAAATACATTCGTGATAAAGGAATCAATAATATCTAACACCCCGCCCTAACTCGCATCTGTGACGGGGGCGGCCCAAGCCGTGACGATTATTAAAAGGCTTCTAATTCTAATCCCTGAATTGCACGTTCCCACATGACATGTGTATCATAATTTTCAAAAACGCGGCGGTTTTAGATGCCTACGGCATGACAATGATTATTATTCCATGCAGTTTTACGAATTTCATCAGCCGAAAGTCTTGGAGTCTCATCATCCCACGCACCACATAAATTGGAGAAAACGTGCAAATCGCCCTCCCCTTTCACGACCCTTTCATTCTCAATTTCCTCCACCTCCAAATTATCCATCTCGTTCAGTAATTTACGCAAAGCCGAGGCAGTTTTCTCATTTTTTACACTTATTCTAAACTCAGTCATGGCTTAATTTATATTTTTTACCCTGTCCAGTTGATACAATAACCAAAGATATAAAAAAACTAGTTATTACAAATTTTCTCCATATCTTCAAACTCAGGTTCGCAGTATCTACGCAGTCGCTCGCATCCATCTTGCGAATAACGACTCTCACGTAAAAGCCAAAGGTTTTAGATGCCTACGGCATGACAAAAGGTAAAAATGAAAACCTTCCACCCTAACCAACGCCCACATGCAACTCCCTCTTTATCAAGTTGATGCTTTTACCGATACTCTTTTTGGAGGAAACCCCGCCTACGTAGTGCCGCTTGAATCGTGGCTACCCGACGAACTTTTGCTCAAAATTGCGAAAGAAAATGCCGTGGCCGAAACCGCTTTTTTTGTGGACAAAGGCGACAGAATTCATTTGCGATGGTTTACGCCCGAAATCGAAATGGAATTGTGTGGCCACGCTACCTTGGCTACGGCGCATTGCCTAAAAACTATTCTGAACTACCCCCCAAAGACACGCTTATTTTTGAAACCCTGAGCGGAGAGTTACGCGTGTCGGTGCAACAGGAATTATACCAACTGGACTTCCCCTCCCGAATGCCCGTAGTTGCAAGTTTGCCATCGGTGATTTCGGCGGCGTTGAGCCTCCAACCCCAAGAAATTTACAAAGCCAGAGACTACGTGTTGGTGTACGAAAATGAAGCCCAACGCTTTTTTTGTTTATTTCCGACATTTTAAGACCTTACTCAGTCATGCCAAAAAGGAAGGCTTTGTCAAGAAAGAGTACAACCCTTTTAAGGACATTGATTTTAAAAAATATCGAAACATCAAAACCAAAAAACGAGCCTTGAAAGTTGAGGAAATGGACAAAATTAAGGCTTTAGTGTTGCCACCGACTTCTAAACTTTTTCACGCCCACAATTACTTTCTGTTCAGTTATTACTGTTGGGGTATCAATTTTATTGACATTGCTCACTTGCGTTGGACTGACTTACAAAACGACCGTCTAAAATATACCCGTAAAAAAACAGGGGACGAATTTGATATTATGCTCAACCCTTTGGTGATTCAAATGTTGGCTTATTATCGCGAACAT
>JBDHXS010000124.1:0-12575 GCA_039810845.1 Runella sp.
ACCGCACCCATCCTAAAGCCAGTTCCCCTTGCGCTTGAACAGGCGGTCGTGTTCAAAGTCGTGATTCAGCCTATTTTGGAGCAAAAATGCGTCAGCTGTCATAACTCCGAAAAGCTGAAAGGGGAGTTGATGCTCACCGATATGCAATCTATTCTGAAAGGTGGCAAAACGGGTAAACTAATTGTGCCCGGAAAACCTGAAATCAGTTTATTGTTGCAACGCATACACCTGCCCTTAGATGAGAAAAAACACATGCCCCCTATGGGCAAAGCACAACTTAGCCCCCAAGAAATTACGCTTTTGTCACTTTGGGTGAAGGACAATGCGGATTTTACTAAAAAAGTAACCGATTTGCCGCCTAACGATTCCCTAAGACTCATCGCGGCCTCTTTGTTTTCGCCTGTTCAAACCACGGAAGAAACGTTTGATTTTGCCGCAGCAGACGAAGAAACGGTAAAAAAATTGACCACTGAATATCGGACGATTGCCCCTTTGGCACGTGAATCCCCCGCGCTTTCAGTTAATTTTTACAACAAAAATGAGTTTGCACCCAAAAAACTGGAAGAACTGAGCGAACTGAAAAAACAGGTTGTCTTTTTGAATTTGGCTAAAATGCCGGTGAAGGATACTGACCTTTCAACCATCAGTCAATTTGAACATCTGCAAAAACTAGACTTGAATTTCACAGATATTACAGCCAATGGACTGAAAGAATTGACTTTATTAAAACACTTAAAAAGCCTGTCGATTTCGGGTACAAAAGTGAATTTTAAAGAATTACAACCCCTAATAAAGGCATTTAAAAGTTTAAAAACGGTTTCTGTTTGGGAAACGGAATTGACGCCTTCGGAGATTCAACAATTACAAAAAGGAAATCCAAGGATTCAGTTCATTGCTGGATTCAGGGACGATGGCAGCAATCCCATCAAATTGAATCCGCCGCAGGTAAAAAACAGTTCTACTATTTTCAATCAACCTGTGTTGGTACAGTTGAGGCATCCTGTTAAAGGAGTTCAAATCCGTTATACCACCGATGGTACTGAACCCGACAGTATCAAATCTCCGATATTTACCAACCAAACGCTTTTGAAAGAAAGCACCACGATACGTGCTAAAGCGTATAAAGAAGGATGGTATGGCAGCGATGAAGCTTCATTTGATTTTTATAAGAACAGTTATAAACCCGATAGTGTGAATTTACTTCTACCCCTCAACCGAGTGCATCAGGCAGCGGGTGCCAGCACATTTTTTGATGGGAAGTTGGGTACTTTCAATGCCAATAGCCCTGCTTGGGCCAACAACTGGGCGGGTGTGAGAAACAATGATTTAGTATTGGTATCGGAGTTTAAAACACCGATTTTGTTGTCATCTGTTGGTCTGCGCATCATGGAAGAAGTGGAAACGGGTATTTTTCCACCAGAATCCATTGAAGTGTGGGGTGGTACTGACAAATCTAAGATGAAATTGATTGCGAGATTTAAGCCGAGTATTCCATCGAAAATGCGAACTCATTTGCTGACTGCCGTTGGAGGTAAATTTAAACCGCAAACGGTTTCTTATCTCAAAATTGTAGCGAAGCCTTTGCAGAAAATTCCTGAGTGGCACGGAAGCAAGGGGAGAACCGCTTTGTTGTTGGTAGATGAAATGTTTTTGAATTAATACTCATACCCATCTCTCACAATAAATAAAAGGTCGGGAATAATGCCGACCTTTTCTTTTCAACGCTACTTGACAGGTACAGGCACTAGCCTAAAAACATAGCCAGGGTCTTCGACCGAGACATAAATATAGCCATCATTGCCCATTTGTACGTTGCGCAAACGACCTAAGTTTTCAAGTAAAATCTCTTCTTTTACGACTTTGCCATTTTGAATTTTACAGCGATTAAGATACTTGAAACGCAATGAACCTACCAGCAAATCGCCCTTCCAAGCCGCGTAACGATCACCCGTGACAAATGTCACACCACTGGGACCAATGGACGGAATCCAGTATAAATTGGGCTGTGCCATTCCTTCTTTGGCAGTAATAGGCGTCAAAACAGTTCCGTCATAGTTGATACCATACGAAATTACTGGCCAGCCGTAGTTGGTGCCTTTTTTGATGATATTCAATTCATCACCACCTCGTGGGCCGTGTTCGTGTTCCCATATTTCTCCAGTAGCAGGATGCATTGTAATCCCCTGAGGATTACGATGTCCATAAGAAAATACAGAACCGTGTGCTTTTTCTTTTTTTGTAAAAGGATTGTCAGCAGGAATTGTTCCATCATCATTGAGGCGGTGAATTTTTCCACAGTCATTCTCGACCGATTGGGGCAACAGTGGCACATGCTGACCCCTATCCCCTACTGAAACGTACAAATAGCCATTTTTATCAAATTCCAACCGTGACCCGTAGTGGTGGCGAGTTTTGAGGTAAGGCTGTGCCTCAAAAATGATTTTTTGGTCAGACAAAGTCGTTCCATCCAATTTTGCCCGCATCACTGCCGTTGTTGAAAGCTTATCATTGCCTTCCATTTTAAAAGCAGAAAAAGAAAAGTAAATTAGGCCATTTTGAGCAAACTTGGGATGAAGCTCTACGTCCAACAAACCTCCTTGTCCTTCTGCCAATACCGTGGGACCACCCACTACTTTTGATTTTTGTTTGTCTTTGTTCACCCGATAAATAGTTCCATTTCGGTCAGTGACAATCATATCGCCGTCGGGCAAAAACGCCATACCCCACGGACTGCTCAACCCGCTCGCAATGGTATCTAATTTTACAGTCAATTCAGAAGAGGGAAATACATTCGATTTGGGCTTGGTGGCAAAACTATACTTGCTTCCTTTCGCAATCCCTGCTAAAATAAAATCAGCTAACTCTTCAATTTCTTTAGGTTTGAGCGCAGCACTCCACGAAGGCATTCCGTTGTCGGGATAGCCTCCTGTAATACTTTTGATAAGTTCGGGCTTGGTTTTTCCATGTTTCCATTGCCGATCTACAAACATCTCTACTTTTTCGCCATGACAACTTGAACAAAAGTTTTTGTAGTTGTTGATAGCCGACTCAAATGTAGGGTTGACTACGGTGAAGCTGGCTTCTGACTGCTTGTCAGTGGGGGTTTCACGCATCAGTAGAAGCATCGCTGCTACTGATACAATGGCTACATATTTCAGCATATTTTCAGAAAAGGTTACTGTTTTACAAATAAAGCGGAGAACACAGCTTATTTAACGAATTATTTGGGATTAGGTTTCCAACTCCTACGTTTTTAAGCCTTCTCATTGGGTTTTGAGTGCAGTAATGGGTGGAAAAAAGCAATATAGTGTTAGAAATGGTAAACAAAGTCGTAGCATCAAAGGTAATACAAGTATTAATTTTGTAGCTACAAGCGATTTCGCTTCAACTTTACACTTTAGTATGTCTGACTTTGCAGTAATTTTTGACATGGATGGTGTCATTGCAGATACCAATCCCACCCACGATGTAGCCTGGCGAAAATTTCTTGACCGCTACAATATTATTCCTACTGATGAAGAACTCCAAAACCACATGTATGGCAAGCACAACAGTTATATTTTGAGTTACTTCTTCAAAAGAAACGTCATTTCAGAAGAGCTTGTCCAATTGCAATATGAGAAAGAAGCTCTGTTTCGTGAATTATATGCTTCTATTGCTCAGCCCATTTCTGGGCTATTGCCTTTTTTGACTGATTTAAAACGAAATGGGGTCAAAACAGGCATTGCTACCTCTGCCCCTGTCGAAAATTTAGAGATGATGGTAGAGCAAATACCCGTTTTGGGAGAAGTAATGGAATCTCTTTTGTCGGAGCAGGATGTAACCCAACACAAACCTCATCCTGAAGTTTATCTCAAAAGTGCCCAACGGTTAGGTGTATCACCATCACAGTGTGTCGTTTTTGAAGATTCTGTATCGGGAGTAAAAGCAGGGCTGGCAGCAGGCATGAAAGTAGTGGGGGTAACTACTTCCCATTCTTCTGACGAATTGCCACCATGTAATGCTTACGTCAACAATTATGAAGAACTAAATTATGAGTTTGTCAAAAATCTATTGCACTAATTCAACATCATGTACATTGAACATTTAGCTTTTTGGTGCAGCGATTTAGAAAAGATGAGAGCTTTCATCAAGTAATAGGCTAATCGTATTGGACAGGCGATGGTTATTACGAAGGTGTGGTTTTTGACACTAAAAAAATCGAATTGAGATAATTACCTGATAATGACTACACATCTAAAAACCTATTTTACCCACAGTCGTAGCTTAGCCATTGGAGCAATATTTGCCTCCGTTGGCTTTTTGTTTGGCAATTGGGTAACTTGGATTCCTTACATAAAACAAAAATTCACATTGGATGATGCCCAATTGGGGCTACTTCTATTAAGTATGCCATTGGCATCTACCCTTACCAACCCCCTTTCTACGCTCATTATCAACCGATTTGGAATGAGAGCTACGACTATTTGGGGATTAGCAGGAATGGCCCTTGCCTATGCTCTGCCTGTCAATGTCCCTCATTTATGGATGACTTCGGCGGCTTTGGGGTGTATGGGAATTGGAATCGCCTTTACCAATGTAGCCATGAATACTTGCGTAACGTCTATCGAACGACAAGATGGTATCTTCATTATGTCCACTTCGCACGGAATGTTTAGCGGAGGAGGCATGTTAGGATCTGCTTTAGCCAGTATATTAATGGGTTTTAAAGTCCCTCCTGCCATTCACGTGGCCACCGTCTCAGTGACAATTTTGTTGTTGATTTTCTTGGTTCGACCTATCATCATGGGTATCCATGAAGAAAAACGACAAGATAATAACGCTGCAAAATTTGCTTGGCCCAATCGGGTATTGCTCGGTATGATTGCCATCTCCCTTTGTACCAACATCACCGAAGGTACCATGGCCGACTGGACCGCCGTTTACATGCGTGACATCGTACAATCCAACGATTTTTTTATTGGTTGGGGTTTTGCCTGTTATGCGCTCTTTATGGCATCTGGACGTTTTGTGGGGGATGCCCTCATTCCACAATATGGCAGTCGCAAGGTATTGGTTTCTGGAGGTGTTTTGGCTGCCTTTGGCATTTTATTGGCGGTTTTGATTCCTCATACGCTCACCGCAATTTTGGGCTTTGGATTAGTTGGAGCAGGCGTCTCTTGTGGCGCACCTATCTTATATGGCAGTGCTGCCCGTGTACCAGGCATGGCCAAGGGCGCAGGATTGGCTACAATGAATACTTTCAGCTTGGCTGGTTTTTTGGCAGGGCCAGCCTTGATTGGTCTTATTTCCAATGCCTTCAGCCTCTCGTTTGCTATTGGATTAGTGGCTATTTTGGCTTTAATCTGGGCTTTTTTATCGAATCGAGCTGATTTGTATTAAAATTCAAAAGCTATCTGATTTGACAAACCTGTCAGCTTTCCCTATTTTTGGCCAATCAACTACTGATTTGGCACTTGTTAGTTTCCCACAACCTTCGTTTTACGCTTCCTATCTGGCGTGTTTTGTACGATAGCATTCCTACTCCAGATACAAAAAGTATATTGGTTCTCGAACTACGCAACGAAACAAAAGTAGAGTGGTGTGCCGTTAATACAGCTATTTGTCAAGTATTATGGCAACACACTTTTTCAGAAACCGATTGGTGGACAAGCCTTATCGGATTTTATGCAGGCAAAATATTGTTACATGCTTATGCTGGCAAAGAGCAACCTGCTCCCAAGGAGCTTTTAGCAATAGATATGTTATCGGGTAAAATAAGCTGGTCATTGCAGGGATGTAAGTTTGAGCAGACCGACGGAATTACCCTTCAAACAACTCGAATGCATCCTGAGCACCCCCTTATTTGGGAGCGTTGGTCGCTCTCCGACGGACAAACTACAACGTCTCCCCTATTACCCATTATTCAAGAATCTACCTTATGGAAACTCCCAGCAATCCATCAAGAGACGAGTCCATATTATTCGGTGATACGGCAATTTATCCAAAAAACAACGAACAAAACACCTCAAAAAGCGATAAATTATGGTGAAATCGCTGGACATATATTGTTTTTTCAGTATCTTTAACCCGCTAACGCTATTACTTTATCCCGCTCTATCTTGGTAGTAAACTCAACGAAGGCAGTACTAATGAACGAAACAATTGATTCGGACATAGATAGTACTGCCTTCGGTGATTGTTTTTATAGTGAACACCAAATTATTTATTTAAAAAAATTGGACGAATTAGTCGTATTAAAATTGCCAAGACCATGATAACGCGAGCTAAATTTTGCCTCGTAATAGTAGCGATTTTATGGGGAATCTCTGCTTACGCCACTCCTTTTTTAGTTGATTCAACTGGTACCGAACACAAGAATGGTAAAACTTATGTGCTTCACCGCGTTGAAGCAGGGCAGACCCTCTACGCCGTAATGCGCAAGTACAAAACTACAATCAAAGCGCTTAAAGATGCTAATCCCGGTATGAAAGACAATTTATCGGTAGGGCAAATGGTGCGCGTTCCGTTTCAAGGTCATGCTGCACCTGCCAAAACCCCTACCGAAGTAGCTACCAAAGAACCTGAAAAAAAGACTGAAAATGGCAAAGTAGTACTCGATTATGAGATACAGCCCAAAGCTAATCCACCAGTAAAAGGACAAGAAGAGCCTAAAGTTGACAACTCAAAAGAAGAAGCAGTTGAAAACGAGACGAAACCAGAAAACGAGAAAGTCGAGGCAAAGCCAGCTACCATACCTGCCAAAAGCGGTATCCATCGCGTAGAAGGAGGTCAATCACTGTATGGAATTGCTATCAAACACGGTGTATTAATGGCCGACATTCGCCGCTGGAATGGCCTAACTTCCGATCAACTTCGCTCGGGACAGGAGTTAATTGTGTCAGAACCTGCTTACCAAGACTACCTAAAAAAGAACAAACTCGACTCTGTTAAATTGGCCGATGCTAAAAAGTCTAATACAGAAAAAATCCCGCTACCTCCTCGCCCGGAAGACCCTACCAATGCCGATTTGCCCGAACCTAAGATAGCCAATACAGGTAAACGTATTTTGGAAACAGGCATAGCCGAAGTACTAGACGGAATAGAAAGCAATAATAAATACCTTGCCCTTCACCGAACTGCACCCGTTGGTTCACTGATTCAAGTTAAAAATGTTAACAATAGTCAGAGTGTTTGGGTGAAAGTGATTGGCAAATTACCTGATATTAGTGCCAACAACCGTATTATTATCAAACTCTCTGCCCGAGCTCAGGAAAAATTATCGCCTGGAGGCCGACAGTTCATTGCAGAAATCAGCTATTTGTCTCAATAGTTAACGACATAAAAAACAATTATATCGTTTCGACCTGAGAAAGTCTATTTTCTCAGGTCATTTTTTTTATTTTTGTTCAAACATATTCTTATTACCTAACCTAATGTAAGTATGAAAAAAACGCGGTTACTAATTATTTTTTTTTCGTCCCTTTTCTTAACTGATGGGTTTTCTCAGAAGAAAAAAGCAAAAGAAATAGCTACTCCAGCCTCCTTATCTGCAAAACCCACTGATTCCAAACTTTTCAATGCCCTTCGCTACCGTAACATTGGTCCCTTCGTAGGTGGCCGTTCATTGGCCGCTTCAGGTGTAGTAGGCCAACCCTTAGTCTACTACTTTGGTGCTACAGGTGGGGGTGTTTGGAAGAGTGTCAATGGTGGAAACGACTGGTTTCCAGTATCTGATAGCACCTTCAAATCAAGTTCTGTGGGTGCCATTAGCGTGGCCACTTCTGACCCCAATGTAGTCTATGTAGGCATGGGCGAAACCGACATCCGGGGTAATATCACCTACGGCGATGGCATGTACAAGTCCATTGACGCAGGCAAGACGTGGAAACATATCGGCCTCAAAGAAACCGTCTCTATCGCGCACATTGCCATTCATCCACAAAACCCCGACGTACTTTTTGTAGCGGCACTCGGCAATCACTGGGGTCCTAACAAAGAGCGCGGTGTGTTTCGCTCCAAAGACGGTGGTAAAACTTGGCAGCAAGTATTGGCCAAAAACGACAGCACGGGTGCCGTGGACGTGGTTTTTGACCCCGCCAACTCCAACATTTTGTACGCAGCAATGTGGCAGTCGTACAGAAATCACCACATGATGAGCAGTGGTGGGCCTGGCTCGGGCTTGTATAAATCTACTGACGGTGGCGATACTTGGCAACTCATTTCTCAAAACCCCGGAATGCCGAAAGGACTCTTGGGCAAAATCGGCATTGCCGTAGCCCCTACCAATGGCAACCGCCTCTGGGCCATGATTGAAAACAAAGAAAAGGGTGGCTTATATACCTCTACCAACGGTGGCGAAACATGGGCGCACATTACCGACAACCCCAATCTCAAGCAACGCCCTTGGTACTACATGAATTTGGCCGTGAGTCCCAAAGACGAAAATCAGTTGGTGATTTTGAACGTAAACGCCTTTAAAACCAAAGACGGTGGCAAGACTTTCCAACGTATCAACGTTCATCACGGCGATACGCACGACGTTTGGATTAACCCCAACAACCCCGACAACTACATCATTGCCGACGATGGCGGCGCGGAGGTGACTTTCAACGACGGTGAAACCTTTACGGAATTGGACATTCCTACGGCGCAGTTTTATCACGTATCGGTGGACAATGACTTTCCGTATAACCTCTACGGAGGTCAGCAGGATAACTCCGCCAAGCGAATCGCCAGCCGTTCCGACGACGCGACCATTGGTATAAGAGATTGGTATTCAGTAGCTGGGGGGGAGTCAGGTTACATCGTTGCTGACCCGCTTGACCCCAAAGTAACTTTTGGTGGAAGTTATGATGGCCTCATTACGCGTCAAGACAAACGCACTAACCAAGAGCAAGTAATCAACGTCTATCCCGAGTACTTCATGGGGGCACCAAGCAAAGACCGTACTTACCGTTTCCAGTGGACGTACCCGATTTTATTCAGCCCACATGACCCTAAGTTACTGTTTTGTACCTCACAGTACGTTCACAAAACCACCAACTACGGGCAATCGTGGGAAACCATTAGCCCTGATTTGACCCGCTACGACCCCGCCACCATGGGTGAAACAGGTGGGCCAATTAGCCTTGACCAAACGGGTGCCGAAACCTACGCAACCATTTTTGCTTTCGACGAGTCACCTGTAGAAAAAGGTGTATATTGGGCTGGTTCCGACGACGGTTACGTGCACGTTAGCCCCGATGAAGGCAAGACTTGGAACAACGTGACTCTCCCTAAAAACCAATTAGGCGATTTTGCCCTCATTAGTATTCTTGAGCCGTCACAATTTGACAAAGGCAAGGCGTATTTGGCCGCTACGCGCTACAAACTCAACGATTTTAAGCCCTATATCTTCAAAACTACTGACTACGGCAAAACGTGGATGCAAATCACCAACGGCATTCCTGCCGATGAGTGGACCCGCGTAGTACGCGAAGACCCCAACAAACGGGGACTCTTATACGCAGGCACAGAGCGTGGCGTGTATGTATCGTTCAACGACGGAGAAAGCTGGGAAAAACTTCAACTCAATCTTCCCCTTACGCCTATTCACGATTTGGTGATTCACAAGCGCGAAAAAGACTTGGTGGTTTCGACCCACGGACGCAGTTTCTGGATTATGGACGACGTAACGCCCCTCCATGAAATTATGGACAAACAAGTAGCCGCCGACGCGCAAGCACACTTATACAAGCCTCGCCACAGCTATCGGTTCCAAGGTGGTGGACGTTTCGTGATTGACGAGTTTGTAAACGAAGGAGAAAATACCCCTAATGGCGTATTGACGCGCTATTACTTCAAAGAAACGCCCAAAGACGAAGTAAAACTGATTTATTTTACCGCCACAGGCGATACCATCGTGAGTTTTTCAAGCAAAAAAGACCTCAAAGGGGAGGAAGTGAAAGAACCCAAAGATTTCTATGCCAATCCCAAAGCTCGCATCCCTAATGTGTTGCAGACAAAAGCAGGTATGAACGTGTTTTTGTGGAACATGCGCTACCCCAACGCTACTGAAGTAGATGGAACGAACATCATGTGGAGTGGTAGCACCGTTGGACCCAAAGTAGTACCAGGTAAGTACAAAGTGCAGTTGGTAGTAGGTAAAACCCTCATCAAAGAACAGGAATTTGAGATTTTGCAAGACCCTCGTGTGAAAGTGCCGTTGGCTGATTTGCAGGAACAGTTTGAGCTTTCGATGAAAATCAACAAGAAACTTTCGGACACGCACAAGGGTATCAACCAACTCCGCAAAGTACGCAACGACATCAATGCCTATATGAAAGCTGTTAAAGATGAAAACTTGGCAAAAAAACTCAAAGAACAAACCAAGGAGTTGATGAAAACGTTGGATGAAGTGGAAAGCACACTCATGCAACCCAAGTCGAAAGCCATGCAGGATGCCTTAAACTTTTCGATCCAACTCAACGACAAACTTGCGGGCGTGGGCAGCGCGGTGTCATCGGCCGATACCAAACCCACCAAGCAAAGCTACGATGTCTATAACGACCTCGCGGGCAAGATAGACAAGCAACTCGACCGCCTAAAAACAGCCATTGCCAAAGACGTACCTGCTTTCAACGAAGCCGTTCGCCAAGCCGACATCAAGGCCGTGAATGTAAATTAGGCATTTGCCGACCTTCAAAGCACATAAAATTAGCCCCAATCCTTCCATAAGAAAAGCTTCTAAAATCTCTTCTTATGGAAGGACTGGAAGCTTGTTCACGGTGTTCTTACCACGGCAAGCTTTTGCAACAACTCTTTGTGTTGGGTTTCTGGAAAAGTAATGGCCGTCTCTTGCCCCTGCATAAATAACTGATTCTTCTCAATGCGCTCTACATAATCCAGATTGATAAGCAACGAACGTGATACGCGATAAAAATTGGGTAACGCAAAAAACTGCGATAAGTACCCCAAGTGCATCGAAAAAACGAGCGGTTTGTCTTTTGAGACTGAATATACCTCTACGTACGAACGTGATGCTGACAAATACATTACTTTTTCTTTGACAATTTTAACATGCCCCTTTCCCTGATCTACTGGCAAGTATAAGGTGTCGGCAGCGTGTGGATCAATCGTATATTCTTGATGAGCTTGGTGGTTATAATAGGCTAATTCAATCTGAATAGCGAGTTCTTTGTGCCGAAAAGGCTTTAATAAATAAGCCGCAGGGTGTGTTTCTTTCGCACTCAACACCATGGGCGATTCAGAATGAGCCGTGAGGTAAATAATGGGCATGGGATGCAAAGTCAAGAGCTGTTTTGCTATCGTAATCCCATCATCGACGGAGCCTTCCAGCGTGATGTCCACCAAAGCCAAGTCGGGCGGTTGGCGTTTAACCGCCGCCATGGCTTCTCGGAGATTGCGAGCACAGGCCGTTATTTCGTGACCCGCATTCTCCAGCGTTTCCTGAATGGCATTGGCTGTAATAAGTTCGTCTTCAATAATAAGGATTTTAAGGCTTTGCATAGGCGGGTTATACTTTAAATTGCATTTGAAAAACAGTACCATCCTGTGTATCAAAATGATACGTTCCGTATAATTGTTCTACTTGTATCTGAATAAGGCGCATTCCAAAAGACATTTTTTTAGTACTATTAGCTGGATTGGGTGGTTTAAATCCCTTTCCATTATCGGTTGCTTTCATCTCAAAAATGCCCTGTTCGACCCCACAAACCATGCTGAAGATAGGTGCAGGATGATCGACAAAAGCGTATTTGCAAGCATTGGTGGCGAGCTCATTCACAATAAGACCAATGCGAAGTGCATGATCCATAGAAACTTTGAGCGTTGGGGAAATATCATATATTATTTTGACGTGTTCGTAGTCAAAGGTTTGCAGCACAAGCTCTACCAATTCGGCGACAAACTCCAACAAGTTGACAGACGCCAATTGGTCGCCGTCGTAGAGTTTGCGCTGAAGAATAGTCATTACTTCAATCCGCAGTTAGGTATCTTCTACCGCTCTTTTGGCGATTTCGTCGGTAAGACGATTGGATTGCAGGGTCAACAAGCTCGATACCACTTGTAGGTTATTTTTGACACGGTGGTTTTGCTCGCGTACCAAGGTCGCATTTTGTTGACTAATCTGCTGATTTTTACGATACAGGCGATACACAACCACAATGGCTACCGCCGCCCCTATCAACAGGAAAGACAACGCCACCAAAAACCGCCGTTGAATCGTTTGGTTTTCATTGCTCAATGCCAGTTCCTTCTGCTGACTTTTGAGTAGTGCTTCTTTTTTTTCAGTTTCGTATTCTATACCCAGACGCGACACAGCTCCTTCGCGGTCGGCCAGAAATTGATTTTTTTCTAATTTATGCAGTTTTTCGACATGTTCATAGGCCTGTTTCCAATTGCCTATTGCTTTATAGTATTGAAGGTAAGTATTCTCAAAAAAAGTTTTGGTAAACTGGACATTTGGAGTGTATTCATTCAACTGTTTCATTTAAAGGACTTTAGTAACTTTAAATAAAAACACAGCAATGCAACCAACAGAACCCTTCGATTTTGACTCCTTCAAGCAAGAAGCTATGAAGGAGCTGTATAAA
>JBDHXS010000125.1:0-12537 GCA_039810845.1 Runella sp.
GAAGAAATTTTCCTCGCTTACTACCCAGCCCGCCGACACCGACGGAAACGTACCCCAACGGTAGTTGGCATTGAAACGCGACGAGCCATCACGACGAACATTGGCCTGAATCAAGTATTTGTCTTTGAAGCTATACGTCAAGCGACCGAAATAAGAGCGATAAGCGGTTTCAAAGGCTGACCCGAAGTTATCTCTTAACGCAGCGGGACCTTGGTTGAGATAAGGGTAAGTGTCGAACAGGTATTGGTCGCGCGAAGCCCCCATCGACTCGCCTTTGAAGTAGTAGTTTTCGTAACCTGCCAAGGCCGTAAAATCGTGGTTGCCAATGGTTTTTAGGTAATTTCCCAAAAACTGGGTTGTTACACTAAAATTAGTGGTTCGGTTCTCGTCCAAACGCGTCGTGATGCCGCCCCCAATCAACGATACCAGATATTGGTTGGGGTCGTTGGCGGCATAGACATCTACTTGTCGATTGAAGCGTTTTTGAATGTTAAAATCAAAAATAGGCGCGATAATTCCCGATATCTTCAGTCCTTCGATAGGTTTAATATCAAGGGCAAGTCGTCCACCAACTTGATTGTAATTGTTACGGTCGGTACCTCCATATTTCACTTTGGCATACACGTTTTCGCCCGCTTTTCCGTCGGCAATCCGCCCATCAGCCCAAAGTGCAGGATAAATAGGAGACGAAATGCGTACCCGATACAGAGGATCAGAAGCCGTAGGGTCTAAAGCATTGGTTCTTTTGAAGTTAAAATCAACTGTTCCTCCAATGAGTTTATTGATGGTAAAATCGTTGTTGGAACGAACAAAAATCCGATTGTAGTTTTTGTTGTCGTAAAAACCACCCACTTTCTCAAAACGAACCGATGCGTTTGATTTTACAAATTTTGAACCTCCTACGATACTGATGCTGTGGGCTTCTCTAGGGGCTACTTTGTTGAGGGTCAAAGCCATCCAGTCGGTGTCGGGGTAACGATTGGGGTCAGACAAGTGTTTTTGGTTGTAATCCGTCAACAAATCTTGGCTAAAAGTTGGGAAGCGGTTTGCGCCGTTGCCCGCATCGTTCCAGCGGAGTTCGTTGACAAGCTCCATGTAGCGTTGCGCCCGCATGTAGTCGGGTAGCTGCGTAGGGGTATCAAAGCCATTTTCGTAGCTATATTGAATAGAAGCTTGGTCGGTTTTGGCGCGCTTGGTCGTAATCAAAATTACCCCTGCTGCTGCGCGTGACCCATAAATAGAGGCCGACGCTGCATCTTTCAGTACGGTAAGGTTTTCAATATCGTTGGGGTTTACTTGGTTGACATCACTAACGGGCACACCATCGACAACCACCAGTGGATCAGAACTGCCAATTGTCGTAATCCCCCGAATCCGAATCGTGGCACCACCCATGGCACCATTGGCCCCACTGCGCGTCACCATCACGCCCGACATCGCTCCTTGCAGTGCTTGTGCTACCTGCGTTTCTTTGCGTTCCTTAAACATCTCCGAATTGATGGTGGATACGGCACCCGTGAGGTCTTTTTTCTTTTGAACGCCATAACCTACCACTATCACTTCTTCCAGCGATTTGGTATCGGGTTTGAGCGAAATATTCAAAGAAGATTGAGTGGCGACATTTACTTCTTGGCTCAAGTAACCCACAAATGAGAAAACGAGGATGATGTTGTCGTCGGGAATCGAGAGACGATAATTGCCATTGGCATCGGTATTGGTGCCACGCTGCGTACCTTTTACCAAAATACTTACCCCAGGTAGCCCTACACCTTTTTCGTCCGAAACTGTCCCCGTGATATTTCTATCGACATTGCGGAATAACTCAAGGCTTGAGGCTTCGCCGTTTGGGAGTACGTCTTTTTCGTTTTTTACTTTTTTTAGCAAAATCCGATTTTCAATCACTTCGTACGTTACTTCGATGGGCTTCAAAATTTGGTCCAATACTGCCGAAAGGCGGCGGTTGTTGAGACTCACAGTTAGGCGCTGCGTTGACTTAATTTTGGTGCTATACACAAACTTGACGTTTGCTTGCTTTTCAATGTCGTTCAAAATTCTACTTAACTCAAGCTGCTCCCCCGCGACGGTAATGGTGCGGTTGAGCACCTCTTGGGCACGTGTATCGTGTGCGATTGCCATACCACTGTACAACACGATTAGCAGCAATTGTGATAAGGTAATTTTCATGAGATTCCACCAGATTTTGGGAATTGGTAACGGTTTTTGCATACATTTACTTGTTTTTTGATTGAACAAATTGGAAAACTAGGCCCTCCCACAGATTGGCGTTTGTAGAGGGTTTTACTCTTGGCCGAAAATGTTCGCTGCATTTTCGGCCGCTTTTTTATTTAGCAACCGTCTCCATAAATGAAGACCACCGTGCCACGTTTTTCGTAAGTGGCGTCTATGGATTTACAGATAAGTTCGAGTTGGGTAAACATCGAAAGCCCGTTGAGATCGGCAGTGATGTGGCAATCCTTGGCGTTGGGATTGGCAATCACAAACTCTAGCGCGTACCGTACTGAGAGGGAGCGGAGGACTTCCTCCAACGAGGTTTCTTTAAACACCAAAGGAAGATTCGCTAACTCTGGCGTAGCAATTGGAACAGGGTTTTCAACAATGCCTGGGACAATGTTTTTGGAGGTAACATCGTAGAGTACTTTTTGATTTGGGGTCAAAATGACGCCATTCTTCTCCGCTTTTTGGTTGGGCTTTTCGGTATAAACCGACACCTTTCCCGTCGTTACCGATACTTCGATGGTGTTTGATTTTTCGTGGTGACTTACCCAAAAACTCGTTCCTAATACCTCGGTCGTCAGTTCTCCAGCGTGCACTACAAAGGGTTTGGTGACGTTGCGTTTTACCTTGAAAAAGGCTTGTCCTTTTAAATAAACGGTGCGTTTGGTTTGGTTGAAAGTTTTGTCATATACGATGCTGCTGTTTTGTTTGAGCAGCACAATCGTACCGTCTTCGAGGCGTACTTCTTGTTCGTGTGTGGTCGTGTTTTTTACTTCAATACCCTTGTTTTCGGCTTGCGTCGTAATGGCTTGTAAAGTGGAGTTTGAGGTTGTCGGCTCGTTGGTATTCCACCAAATGAAGCCCATCACTAAACATGCCGCCGCTGCCGAAACCCACGTCCAGGGCATTTGTAGGAGGCGAGCGCTAGGACGAATTTGCCCGTGAATACGCTGCCAAAGGCGCTTTTCAAGCGTATTTCGCTGATTTTCTGCTAGATTGGTGGGGTAGGAAGAAGGCTGCTGCCGAAGCCATTGCTCCAAAAATCGCTCCTCTTCTTCGGTTGTTTTCCCTTCTAGGTAGCGCTTTGATAGCTCGTTAAATTCCTGCTGAGTCATCTTTATAGGGGTGTGTTTATAGCCTAGTTGTTGGATTGATACGATTTCAGGTTTTCTTTCAAGAACTTGAGCGATTTGGTAATGTGGTACTCGACCGCTTTTTCACTCAGGTTGAGGCCATGAGCAATTTCTTTCACCGATTGATTCTCAAAACGGCTTCTCTTAAAAACCTCCGCACTTTTTTCGGGTAAAAGATTGAGCACTTTGTCCACCGCTTCGGCCAATTCTACGTAATTGACGATTTCGTCGGTGGCATAATTTTGATGGATTTCCTGAAAAATAAGGTACTCTTGGTATTTGCGGTAATTGACTTGCGACTTGATGTAGTCATAAACCTGATTCTTGATGGCAATGGTTAGGTACAAATCCAAGTGGCGAATGACTACCTCGTTACGGCGGTTCCAAATGGTTAAAAATACCTCTTGCACCAACTCTTCGGCTTCTTCCCGCACCCCCGTTTGGTGGTAGGCAATGCCGTAGAGTTTGTACCAGTACCGACGGTAGATTTCTTCAAAAGCAGGAATCTTGCCTTCTCGTAGAAACTCCACCAATCGTTCGTCATCCCATTGCTTCATTGTCATTATTGTGTGATTTACCAGTACAGTAGAGGAAAGGGAGTAAATCCCTAAATAATTTTAAAAAATAATTGAATTATCTTGTTTTGAGCCAATAGAGGCATAAAAAACAAAAAAGGAGGCCACGTTCAGTAACCTCCTTCGGAAAAACAATCGGGCCAATTTATTGATAAACGCGCACAAAATCCACTTCCATCGAAGCGGGGAAAACGCTTTCATCAACCCCTTTGGCGCCACCCCAGTTGCCCCCAACGGCTAAGTTGAGCAACAAATAGTGGGGTTTGTCAAAAGGCCATTCATTGACCGTTTTGTGTTCGTTGGGAATGCTCAAATAAACAACGCCATCCAGCAAGAAATCCATCTTCTCGGGTGTCCAGTCCACGGCATACACGTGAAACTCAGTGTAAGGGTTTTTGATGAAAATTTTCTTCGATTTCTGCGTTCCTTTGACGTGGTTGTAGGCTTGGGTGTGAATCGTTCCGACGAGCGTATCGGGGTCATAGCCAACGTGCTCCATGATGTCGATTTCGCCGCATTTGGGCCAGCCTACTTCTTTGATGTCTTTGCCAAGCATCCAAATCGCGGGCCAAGTCCCACGGCCTTTGGGAAGTTTTGCCCGAATTTCAATTCTACCATACGTCCATTCACCTTTGTCGCGCGTAACCAAACGAGCGGAGGTGAATTTGCGATTTTCCATTGCCTGTGGGTGGGCAGTAATGGTCAAAATACCCTTACGAACGACGGCGTTGTTGGTATCTTCCTTCGTATAATATTGCAGTTCGTTGTTTCCCCAGCCATTTCCGCCGACGTCGTAGCCCCATTTTTTTGAATCAGGTAAACCCGTATAATTAAACTCATCACCTCCCACCAATTTGCGTTTGGTTTTGGCAAAATAGGCATCGTGTTGAAGCCCTTCTTCGGGTTCATCGGTCGTAAGGAAATCAATGTTTCTACCTAAAAAATAATCCATGAGCAAGGTATCGTTGACTGTCCAGGCATTGGTGACAATTCCCTCTTTTTTTGCTTCATCCAGCCATTGTTCATCCCGTTGAAAAACACTAAAATGATAATCGGCGCCACCGATGTTGTCTGCTTTTAGTTGAGACGCCGAAATGTTGCCGTTGAGATATTGCAGCTTTGCGTCCTTGTCGAGTTCGCGCACTTTTTTCAAAATATCATAATCAAAACTGATATAGACAATCCACTTCTGAGCTTTCATTTTGCGTACCATTTGCACCACTTTTTCGGCCAAAAGCACCCCTCGTTCTTTACCCGCAGGCGACGGTTTGATTTCCGTCACGAGCATGGTTTTTTTCTGCTTTTTGCCTTCTTTCAAGTATTCCTCCAGCGTAGGAAGTAATTCGCCGTTTTTGAGCGGTTTTTTACGGAGTTCGGCAAAATCAGTTTGTTCGATGTCCATGCCTTCGTGGTGTGCGTCGTGGTTGATGACCAACACCTCATCTTTGGTCATCCGCACGTCAAATTCAGAGCCTACGCAGCCTAAGCGAATGGCTGCTTGCAGGGAAGCGATGGAGTTTTGAGGTACGCCCGTTTTTTTCCAAGCTCCTCGGTGGGCGACGATTTTGTTGTTGTGAAACTGCTGTGCATTTATGACTTGGATTCTAAAAAGCACCATTGCAAGTAGGACAGAGAAAGTAATTTTTTTATTCATTTTGTGAAACGGAGATAGAACGTATCAGGGATTCGAGCAAGGCTATTTTTTTGTAAAGGCGAAAGTTCTTGGTTTCTTCTGCTTTTGTCAAAAAACATTAAAAATGGCAGTGCCTAAGTGATGCAAAAAAGAAAATTAAAAGAAATGCTTGTTTAGTAAAGTATCTGTAAACCAGTTTCTTAAAAAAGGTGTCTTTCTGACACAAAGCAAAGTGGCTCAATACACCTTTAAGTACCATCGCAATTTTATAGTTTGGGCTTTAAAAAAATGAAAAACCGTTAAGTAATATTTAGATAACATAGCCTTTGTAATACCAAACGAAATTCCTTAATTGCCATCAAAAAGCAAATTAAGCACAATTAACTAATGAAACTACCCATCAAAACCATTGATTTCTGCTGCTTAAAAGACTATTTATCCTTTTGACAATTGGTGCTTATTGTTAAGAAACTTACGAATAGCAGATCTTTCAAACCTTACTTCCTTGAAACCGACAGAGATTAAAAACCCTGAGTATTTCCACAAAGTGGTGGATTGCCAGTACGCTTGCCCTGCGCATACGCCTGTACCAGAGTACATTCGGCTGATTGCGGCAGAGCGCTACACGGAGGCGTACATGGTCAACTGGGAATCCAATGTTTTCCCAGGTGTGTTAGGTCGTACTTGCGACCGCCCGTGTGAACCTGCCTGCCGTCGTGGGCGCGTGGAGGAGGAACCCGTTGCGATTTGCCGCCTCAAGCGCGTTGCTGCCGACAACAAAGGTGATGTAAAGGCATTTATGCCACAAGGCCCTTTTGCTTCAAACGGTAAGCGCATTGCTTTGATTGGTGGTGGCCCTGCGGCCCTAACTGTTGCGCGAGATTTGGCACCGCTTGGTTATCAAATCGACCTCTACGACGACCAAGACCGTGGTGGAGGAATGATGCGTAGCCAGATTCCTTCGTTTCGTTTACCCGAAAGCGTATTGAATGAAGAAGTAAACTTTATCCTCGATTTGGGGATTCATACGCATTTCAAAACGCGCGTTGATAGCCTGCGTGGCGTCCTAGACAAAGGATACGATGCGGTCTTTGTAGGAACGGGCGCACCCAAAGGAAAAGACTTGGCCGATTTGCCAGGACGTTGGGATTCGACTGGCAACATTCACATCGGTATTGAGTGGCTGGCAAGCGTGGCGTTTGAACACACCCAAAAAATTGGTAAAAAAGTATTGGTTTTGGGTGGTGGAAATACGGCCATGGATTGCTGCCGTACGTCTCGCCGCTTGGGTGGCGAAGATGTGAAAGTAGTGGTTCGTAGCCCACGCAAAGAAATGAAAGCCTCGCCTTGGGAAATCGAAGATGCCTTGCACGAAGATATTCCTATTTTTGAAAACCACGTTCCAAAATCCTTCGTTACCGAAAATGGTAAATTGGTAGGAATGATGTTTGAGAAAGTAGAGCCAAAATACGAAAACGGTCGCCGCAAGCTTGTTCCAACGGGTGAACCTGAAGTGTTTTTTGAGGCTGATGATGTGTTAATTGCTATCGGACAAGAAAACTCTTTCCCTTGGATTGAGCGCGATTTAGGCTTGGAGTTTAACCAATGGGGCTTGCCTGCATTGGATGAAACGACGTTCCAATCGACGGTTCCGAACGTATTTTTTGGTGGTGACGCTGCACTAGGACCGAAAAACGTCATCACGGCCGTAGCACAAGGGCACCAAGCAGCGGTTTCGATTGATTTGTACTGTAACCAACAATCGCTTATTGAGCGCCCGTCGCCTTATACCAACTTGATTAGCCAAAAAATGGGTATTCACGAGTGGATTTATGATAGCGATGTGACGACTGATATTCGCTATAAAGTTCCGCACGCCGATAAAAGCTTGACCCTAAAAGACCGCAAAAAAGAAGTAGAGTTGGGCTTTAGCCAAGATACTGGTTTTAAAGAAGCGCAACGCTGCCTCAATTGCGACGTTCAAACGGTCTTCTCGGAAAGCCGTTGCATCGAATGTGATGCCTGCGTGGATATTTGTCCTACGACTTGTATTACATTTACCACAAATGGTGAAGAAGAAGACCTTCGCACGCGTTTGAACGCCCCCGCCAACGACACCGACCAAGACTTGTACGTGTCGGATACGCTGAAAACAGGGCGGGTGATGATCAAAGACGAAAACGTGTGTTTACACTGTGGCCTTTGCGCCGAACGCTGTCCTACATCGGCTTGGGACATGCAGAAATATTTATATTCAGTTACCAAAGCAGGGAATCAATGCGGAATCTTACAGGAATTAACGACTTAGTAGTACGATTTGCCAACGTTAACGGGACAGGGTCGGCCAGTGCCAACAACATGTTTGCGATGTCCATTTTTAGAATGGGCATTCCCATGACGGCTAAAAATATTTTCCCCTCTAATATCCAAGGACTACCAACTTGGTACGAGGTACGGGTGAGCGAAAAAGGCTATTTGGGCCGCCGTGAAGGGGTGGACGTGTTGGTGTGCGTCAACCCACAAAGTATGAAACAAGATATTGCTTCGGTCAAATCGGGGGGATATTTTGTGTACGATAACACCAAAAATTTACACAAAGATTTTATCCGCGAAGACATCAATTACATCGGGATTCCGATGATTGGTATCTGTATGCGTTTGTACCAAGACCCTCGTCAGCGTCAGTTGTTCAAAAACATGATTTACGTGGGTGCCTTGGCTGCATTGTTAGACATTGAGTTGGAGGTAGTAAAAGGAATCATTGCCGATGAGTTTGCCAAAAAACCAAAACTCATTGAGCCCAACGTGCAAGCAATGATGGAAGGTGTAAAATACGTGCAGGACAATTATAGCTATCCGCTTCATGTACGCGTCGAACGCCGTGATTTGGTGGGCGATAGCATTGTGATTGACGGAAATACCGCTTGCGGCCTTGGGGCAGTGTACGCAGGAGCAACCGTCGCAGGTTGGTACCCGATTACTCCCTCGACCTCATTGGTAGAAGCTTTTGCCAAATACGCCAACAAATACCGACTTGACCCCGAAACTGGACTCAAAAAAGTAGCCATCGTGCAAGCGGAAGACGAGCTCGCTGCTTTTGGGATGGTGTTGGGTGCTTCGTGGAACGGAGCGCGGGCGTTTACGGCAACGAGTGGCCCTGGGGTTTCGTTGATGAACGAATTTTTGGGCTTAGCCTATTTTGCCGAAATTCCAGCGGTATTGGTGGATGTACAACGTGGTGGCCCTTCAACGGGGATGCCGACCCGTACGCAGCAGTCTGACTTGTTGTTGGCTGCCTATGCGTCGCACGGGGATACCAAACACGTTTTGTTGTTGCCAAGTACGCCAACGGAATGTTTCAATTTGATGGCCGATGCGTTTGATTTGGCAGAACGTTTGCAAACGCCTGTTATTATGATGACAGATTTGGATTTGGGCATGAATGACCACTTGACGGCACCATTGAAATGGGATGATAGCCGTCGTTATGACCGTGGAAAAGTATATACTGCGCAAGATTTGGACGATTTGACGGCGGTTGGTAAGCAATTTGGTCGTTATTTGGACGTGGACGGCGACGGGATTCCGTACCGTACCATTCCCGCCACGCACCCAACCAAAGGTTCATTCTTCACACGTGGCACGTCGCACGACGAATATGCGCGCTATACCGAAGACGGAGTAAAAAATGCCGAAGTGCTTGACCGTTTGCTTAAAAAGTGGGACACCGCCAAAGAAATTACGCCAAAACCTGAGTTTTACCAAACCGAAAACAAGAGTAATGTCGGGGTAATTTTCTTCGGAACAACGACCTACGCGGCTTTGGAAGCGATTGATTTGCTCCGTGAGGAAGAAGGAATTACACTTGATGCGATGCGAGCAACGGCCTTCCCGTTCCATTCGTCGGTAGAGGAGTTTATTGCGGCGCACGACCAAGTATTTGTGATTGAGCAAAACCGCGATGCGCAGTTCCGTACGTTGTTAATCAATGAATTGGAAGTGAATCCGAAGAAGCTCATCAAAATCCTCAATTACGACGGAATGCCAATCACCGCAGAAGCGATTCGTCGTCAGATTGCGGGAGTTTTAGCGACGGTTTAAATAAAATCCTCCCAACTTCTCGAAAGTTTTAAACTTTCGAGAAGTTACTAGAAATTCGACATTCCGAAATCTACATTCGACATTCAAAATGACTTACATAAAACCAAAATTTCGTCACCCCGAAATGCCCAAAAATACCATTGGGTACGCCAAAGCCGACTACGAAGGGGTGATTTCGACGCTTTGTGCAGGTTGTGGCCACGATTCTATCAGTGGTGCCATCGTACAAGCTTGCTATGAAATGGCGATTGAGCCGCACCGCGTGGCCAAGTTGTCGGGGATTGGTTGCTCGTCTAAGACGCCTAACTATTTCTTGAACAATTCGCACGGCTTTAACTCCGTTCACGGTCGGATGCCTTCGGTGGCGACGGGCGCTAACATGGCCAACCGCGACCTGATTTACCTCGGCGTGTCGGGCGATGGCGATACGGCTTCCATCGGGATGGGACAGTTTGTTCATGCCATTCGTCGGAATTTGAACATGCTTTACATCGTGATGAACAACGGCTGCTACGGACTGACCAAAGGGCAAGATTCGGCAACGGCTGACCAAGGCTCGGTGAGCAAAAGTGGCTCGGTAAACCCGTTTGAAGGCATTGACTTGCCTGGCATGGCGTTAGAACTTGGTGCGACGTTTGTGGCTCGTAGCTTTTCTGGAGATAAAACCCAGCTCGTTCCACTTATCAAAGCGGCACTTTCCCACAAAGGTTTTGCTTTGATTGACGTGATGTCTCCGTGCGTTACGTTCAACAACAATGCGGGCTCAACTAAATCGTACGACTACGTTCGCGATCACATCGAAGCCTTGGCCGAAATCGGTTTTGTGCCTGAAAAAGAAGAGATTACTGTCTCATACGAAACGGGTACAACCGTTGATGTAGAACTTCATGACGGTTCGGTAGTGCATTTGCAAAAACTGGCCGATGGCTGGGATCCGCGCGACCGCCAAGCAGCAATGCGTCGTTTGCAAGCAGCAAAAACAGAGGGAGAAATCCTGACGGGTTTGTTGTATATTGATCCTAATAGCAAAGATTTGCACGAAGTAATCAAATCTGATTTGCGCCCGTTGAATAGTCTTAAAGAAGAAGACTTGTGTCCAGGTTCTTCTATTTTAGACCTTATAAATGAGGATTTTAGATAGCAACAAACGCTAACGTATTTTAAAAAAGTGGGCCCTGAAAAGTCCACTTTTTTGTTTTTTGTCCACGTAGAGATAAGGTCATTTCGCTCAAATTTTTTCTACTTTATATTTGTAATAAGTCTAAATAATGTTAATCTTTGCGGCTGTATTTCTCACCAAGCCAATAAATACTATGTTTAAGCATCTTTTATCTATCCGTTTTGCCGCAGCCGTGTTGGTAGCTATCAGCCTGACATCATGCGTAAAAGAAACGACAACTCCTCAACTTCGCAAAACGATTGACTACGCAACTTTAACAGAGACGACCCCTTACAGTAGCTTATTTGTGGACGAAACGGGCAAAACAACCGTTGACTTGAGCAATGGCAACAACCGTTACAAAATGTTTCAGGCGTTGAATACCTACATTAGTTCTTCCATTAGTGGAAATAAGCAAGTCGATGCTTCTGTGTTGAAAAATATGTTTGGCAATACAGGAAATGCGTTTGCTGACAGTACCAAACTTAATACGTCAGGGGTACAATTACGGAACGTAACTGCTTCGTCTTGGTCAACTACCGAAGCAGAGAAAGTAAGGGCCTATTTTGAAACATACTTTACGCTGACTGCTGAAGCCAGCCAATCGGTGACAGCTACTGCCGCAAAAGGAAAAGCAGGCAAGCTTGGACCGTACTTAGTGGACGAACGAGGAATTGAGCCCATTCAAATCATTCAAAAGTCATTGATTGGCGCTATGCAGTACGATTATATCGGGAATGTGTTGTTAACCAAAGGGTTAGATGCCGATAATTCGACGTTGGTATCAGGCAAAAATTACACCCAATTGGAACAAAACTGGGACGAAGCTTATGGATTGTTGACCCTGAACCAAGTCTATCTTAAAGGTTCAACGGACGCTACCAGAGGAACTACTGAGTTTGCATTGGGCTCATACATCTGGGAATACAACAAAGGTGCATACGCTAAAATCCACCCTGCTTTCTTAAAAGGACGCGCGGCGATTGTAAACAACGACAAAGCCGAACTCAAGAAACAAGCCGACTTTATCAAAGCTGAAATAGAAAAAGCACTTGCAGCTTCAGCTTTGGGATATTTAGGCCCTAAATACATCGCAGCTACCACCGATGCGGCCCGTGCACACGCCATTGGCGAAGGTCTTGGCTTTATCTATTCACTACGTTTTGCCACGGTCAATGGGGCAGATGCGGCTTTCTCGGATGCAATTATTAAAGCGTTGGTCTTGGATTCAGCAGGTGGTTTTTGGGATTTGACTCCTTCAAAACTTACGGCAGCTTCTGACGCCATCAAAGCCAAATTCAAATTGTAACCTTCCGCCTTATCCACACCATTGATTTCTAAGCAAGAGGGTAATTGGTCTCCAGCCTTTTGCCCTCTGTTTTCTGTTTAAAAAGCTATGTTTAAAATGAATACTTTCAAACGAACTATTGCAGTTGTAGCGCTATTGAGTGGTTTTTTGTGGGCATGTGGAGGGAGCTCAACGACCGAGCCAGCACCAGATGACGATTCTAAAGACCGCAAAGCCGTTTTGACTCATCTGGCGGACGAAATTATTTTACCAGCTTATGCTAATTTTAAGCCGAAATTGGAGACGATGATTTCAAAATCGCAGGCATTTTCGGCCAAGCCAGATGCGACTACCCTGAGCGAATTTCGTCAAGCTTGGGTGGACGCTTATACTGAATGGCAAAAAGTAGAACT